>PFWI01000060.1 GCA_002791075.1 bacterium (Candidatus Ratteibacteria) CG_4_9_14_3_um_filter_41_21
ATATTCTTGCCATTTTTTGAGTGTTGACCATTTCATTTCCTTTTCAATAATACTAGTTATTTTTAAATATTCATAGCCTATTTCATTTATCTGAGCTTCGATTAGGAATGCGCAATACCCGTTTTTTCAGCGACAGTGACCTCAAACAGCAAGGTTAATTAACTTTAGGCTGTAATATGCCTAAAAAATAGTATAATACCTAAAGGAGGCCACCATTGGAAACTATTATGAATATAAACTCAAAGAAAGAACGCTTAAAGCTTACGCCAGAGCAGCTCTTCAACCTGTACCTGGAATGCAACGCGCCGGGAGCTCCGGTAAAACCAATCCTGGAACGCTACGGCTTAAGGCCCTGGGACCTGATTGCTATACGCAAGAAGGTCAAAGCCGCAGCCATGGAAGCTCTTGCCCATTCCGGAAAACCTGGCCGAAAGCAACAGATTATACCCGTAGAACAATATCAAAGAGTTTCCAAAGAACTCGACCAAACCAAGGACGCGCTGGCGGCCGTAGGGCACGAGCTATCCTTGTTAAAAAAAAGGACGAATTAGAACTTAAAGGGCCGTTAGACGGCCATTTCAAACATGAGGTAAAAAGAACCGTGATTAATGTCATCAACAATGCTGTCACTTGCGGCCTTACCCAGAAACAATCCTGCGAGATCTTCGGGATTGCTCCCAGGAAATTCCGCAGATGGGCAAATCCTAAGCCGGTCAAACCTCGCACTGCCTGGAATAAAACACTTGCGCACGAACGCGATGTTATTGAAGCCGCTGCCTGGGAACCAGAACTTATCGGCAAACCGGTAAGCCATATCTTCGTTCACGGACATGAATCCGGCAAGTTCTTTGCTTCATTATCGACGGTCTATCGCATATTGAAAGCTAAAAACATGGTTGAGCCAAGGAAACATTGGCACCGAATAACGCCCTATGTCAGCGCTCACGCGCTCTTAGGCGAAGGTTTTTCGCTCCTCTGTTATGACGGTACGCAGTTTAAGACGGATACCGGTATCATTGTCTGGGCTATTCCGGTGATGATTCTGCCTCAGAGATATTTACTGCATATCGGGCATTCCATCAATGGAATATCAGCAGGTGATCTTACACAATCGATCAAGGAAGCATACGCCCTGCTGCCGGAACATTTGACCGTGAAACTCGTTGCTCATTCAGACAGAGGCTCCGCGATGAAAGCATCGTCAACGAAACAAACTATCAAAGAACTGCTTGGAGCGCCCGTTCATTTTGGGCGGCCCCACACGCCGGATGATCAGGCGTGGATAGAAGCGTTTATCAAAACGCTCAAATATCACCGGGATGCCCCGCGGTCATTCAAGCTGGTTGATGATATTCTTCAGTGGCTCACGCGTGTCCCTGATATCTACAACAACGACCCACACAGTTCTTTAAGCTATGTTACCCCGCTTCAGGCGCTGTCAGGCCAAAAGGAGGTGATCTTAAACCAACGTAAACAAAATCTTGCGGTAGCTCGTTTGCTGCGTTATACTGCATGGAAAGCAGGCCGTTTTTCACTGCTTCCAGCAGCTTCAGAAGTAGTTATGCAACCGGCATGAGGTCAAACTCGCTGAAAGATTCCGCAAAGGTGAGCCCAGCGGAAGGTTCGGGTTTGGAATTGAATTCCTGATTAAGGCTTTTCGGTTTGCTAGGGCCCTTAAGATTGCCATTTTTTATCCATCGGCTAAAAGTATCCTCGACATAGGAAGCGGGCGCGGTTACACGTTGTATTATCTCAAGAAATATTTCAATTTTAGGGACGCCGTTGGTATCCAAATTTCCAAGAATGCCTGCAAATTTTCACGGGAAAAACTAGGTTTGAAGATAATTGAAAATGATTTTTTAAATGTTCAGTTTGGCGGAAAAAAGTTCGACATAATCACAATGACGCATGTGTTGGAACATGTATCTAACCCTGAAAAATATGTTAAGAAAATATTTGACACCTTAAATTATCATGGGAAATTGATAATAGAAGTCCCGAATTTCGAATCATGGACCAGTATTTTAACCAAGGGTTACTGGTTAGGGTTAGACATGGATTATCATGTAAGTTTCTTTACTTCAGGACACTTGCTTAGTTTACTTAAAAAGTATTGTTTTAG
>PFWI01000004.1 GCA_002791075.1 bacterium (Candidatus Ratteibacteria) CG_4_9_14_3_um_filter_41_21
CCCCAGCCCCCTCACCTCTTATCCTCTCCCCTGGGGGGAGAGGAAGGGAAGGAGAGGGGGAGGATTGAGGAGAGGGGTAGATGCGATACTCTGGCTCAACTAACCCCTTTCCCGGAGCATAAAGCCGGTATTTTGCTGAGGCTTGCTCGATAAACTCCTGCCAATCCTCATTCTTGAGATAATAGATTTCTGCTTTTTCTCTCATTTATTTTTATATTGTGAAAACTGTCACAAATTATAAAACAAAAAAACTTTTATGTCAAATTTGTAATTGTGAAAATTATCACAAACTATTGTAAAACAAAAAAACCTTTATGTCAAATTTTGTGAGTAAGAAAGTAAGCAAGGCATTCTAACTCAATAGCCATATCGATAGTATTGATAATAATTCCTTGAGGGATATTTAAGTAATGGGGAGCAAAATTCAGGATTACCTTGATGCCAGCGGCTACCAATCTATTTGCTACTTCCTGGGCATTTGTAGCGGGAACTGTGGTTATAGCAATTTTAATTTTTCTTCTTTTTAATACTTCTTCAATTCTAACTACATCCTCAATCTTTAATCCCGAAATCTTTTTCCCAATCTTCTCCGGATTGTTGTCAAAGAGAGCAGATATTCGGAAACCAAATTTCCTAAAACCAGTATAGGCAAGCAAAGCGCTGCCTAACTTCCCTATTCCAACAAGGGCTACCTCTCGCTTTTCCTTTAATCCCAAGATTGACTCAATCTCGGCAATGAGTTTTTTGACCTGGTAGCCGACTCCCGGGACACCGAATTCTCCAAAACAGGCTAAGTCCTTTCTCACCTGAGCCGGAGAGGCATGGATATGCTCGGTCAATTTTTCCGAAGAGATAATCTCCACCCTCTTTTCGGCCAAATAACGAAGAGAGCGCAGATAGAGAGCAAGCCGCTTAATCGTCTCGTGAGGCATAGTGAGTTGTAGCGGTGCGATTTATCGCACTGTAATTAAACGTGGCATAAATGCCACCGCTACAAAATACTAAAAAAGTCCTACCGTCTTTCCAGTTTTATCAATATCGACCGGGACAAAAGCCGGAACTGAAGGAAGCCCAGGCATCGTCCTCATCTCACCTAAAAGAGGATAGAGAAAACCTGCCCCGACTGAAGCCCGGATGTCCATTACCGGAATGCGGTAATTTTTGGGAACCCCTTTTAGTTCCGGGTCATGGGAAAGGGAAAGATGAGTCTTGGCCATATTAATACATAACCTATCATAGCCAAGTTTGGTATAAAGTTTTATTCTTTTTTCGGCTAAAGGCGAGTAATCAACTCCATCGGCCCGATAGATCCTGGTCGCAATCGTTTCAATCTTCTCTTTGATGGAGAGTTCATCCGGATAAAGAAGATGGAAATTGTTAGGCTCCTCGCATGCCTTGACAATCGCCTCGGCGGCCCCAATACAGCCTTCTCCACCCTTTGCCCAGGGGTCAATAGCAACTGAGGCATAAGCACCATTATCCAGTGCATACTTACAAACAAAATCTATCTCCTTATCTCTATCAGCAGTAAATCGGTTGACCGTAACCACCACCGGAATCCCAAAAGAGAGCATATTCTCCAGATGAACCTTTAGATTCTCGCATCCCTTTACAAGAGCCGGCATATTCTCTTTCTCCGCTAACTCTCTATCATATTTCTGTCCCGGCTTAAGGACAAAGGCACCGCCATGCATCTTAAGGGCGCGGATTGAGCAGGTAATTACCACGGCATCAAG
>PFWI01000267.1 GCA_002791075.1 bacterium (Candidatus Ratteibacteria) CG_4_9_14_3_um_filter_41_21
AACCACGAATTTATCGAATTTTACGAATTAGAGTAATTCGCGTTAATTCGTGGTTAGAAAAAGGAAATTCCTATGCAATTTTAAATTATATTCTTATTTAAGAAAGAAATCAAGCTTTTCCCTTTTTAGCGACATTCATCAAAATAACAATGACCAGAAAAATAAAACCAACCTGAGTTAAAATCAAGAAAATTTCAGCCTGATTTATACTGCGCAGGATTAGAGAGCCAATGCCTAAAGTAAAAGCCAAAAAATAGATGAGAAGCACCGCCTCCTTTTGGCTGAAACCCAGGTTTAAAAGCCGGTGATGAAGATGGTCTTTCCCCACATACGAAAGCCATTGCGAGAAGCTAGTAGTTCTCTTTGCTCCAATGCGGGAGATAGTTATATAAATCATATCAAAGATGGGAATACTTAGAATCAGGATTGGCGTGCCCAATGCGACCAGGGGATTATTCTCAGCCCATCCCCCCATTACCGCTATGGCTGCCAAAAAAAAGCCAATGAAGGTACTGCCGCTATCTCCCAAAAAGATTTTTGCCGGATGAGAATTATAACCTAAAAACCCGGCCAGAGTGCCCGCAAGTACAATTGATAAATAAGCAAGATAGATTTGCCCGCTTTCTAAAGCAATGACCAGGAAGAACAAAGAGGCAATAATACCCAATCCCGTCACCAAGCCATCCAGGCCATCCAGGAAATTGATAGCGTTAGTAATCCCTACTATCCAGAGAATGGTGAGCAGAGACGCTAAGATTTTCCCCCACCAGAAACCGGGATAAGGAAAACTCAAAACTACTCCATAATGGATGAGAAGAAGAACGGCAAAGATTTGAACTCCTAACTTTAAAGCCGCAGGTAACTCCTTGATGTCATCAAAAAGACCTAAAGCGAAAATTAGACTGGTTGCTAAAACTACTCCTTTTAATTGTAAAGAGAAATGGAAGTTATAGAGAATAACCAGAACAAAGGAAAGATAGACCGCCCCTCCACCTAACCGAGGAATTGGGCTCTTGTGGATTTTTCTTTTGTCGGGATAGTCTATTATTTTTCTTTTTAAAGCAATCCATCTTGCTGCCGGCGTTAAAAGAAAAGCAAAAAGAAAAGAGAGGGAAAATAAATAAGCCCAGTAGATAATCTTGCCCGCAAACCATCCTTTTAGAGAGAGAAGAGTTATTATTAAAAAGAAAGGAAGCAATTTTTTAAAAGATTTCATTTCGAATAGATTTATCTAAAATAGCAATGGCTGTATCAATTTCCTTTTTGCTAACCGTTAAAGGGGGCATAATACGCAAAATTTTCTCCTGGGTGCAATTGATTAAAAGACCGTTTTTCAAAGCTTTCTCTACAATCCCTTGACCGGATATTTTTAGCTCTAGGCCAAGCATCAATCCCAGCCCCCTGATTTCTTTGATAAAAGAGTATTTCTTTTTTAAATCTTCCAATTTCTTCCTAAGATATTCACCCATTCTCTTAACATTTTCCAGGAGATGTTCCTTCTCGATTGTCTCTATTACCGCAAGAGCCGCCGAGCAAGCCAAGGGACTGCCGCCAAAGGTAGAAGCATGCGTCCCCGGACCCATTAAATCAGCAATCTTATTTTTGGCAATGAGGGCGCCAATCGGAAACCCTCCCCCTAAAGTTTTGGCTAAGGTTATAATATCCGGGAGAATTCCAAAATTCTGATAGCAGAAAAACTCACCGGTCCTGCCCATCCCGGTCTGCACCTCATCAAAAATCAGCAGAATTTTCTTCTGGTCGCAGAGTTTTCTTAAAGAAAGCAGATAATCTTTTTTAGCCACATTAATCCCTCCTTCTCCCTGAATCAGCTCTAAGAAGATGGCTACGGTTTTTTTGGTAATTGCATTTTGAATGCTCTTGATGTCATTGAAGGGAACTATTTTGAATCCTCCGGGTAAAGGTGAAAAACCTTTCTTTACTTTCTTTTGGCCGGTTAAGGTAAGGGTAGCCAGGCTTCGACCATGAAAGGAATTCTCCATCGAAATAATCTCATGCTGATTCTCATTTTTCCCATAAAGGCGAGCTAATTTAATGGCGGCTTCATTTGCCTCGGCTCCTGAATTGCAAAAGAAACATTTCCCGCCAAAAGAAATCATTGATAATTTTTTTGCTAATTCTCCCTGCAACTGATTATAGTAATTATTGGGGATATGGAGAATAATTTGGCTTTGTTTTCTAATTGCAGCCATAACCTTTGGCGGACAATGCCCCAAACCGCTTACCGCCCATCCCGGGAAAAAGTCAAGATATTTTTTCCCTTTAATATCCCAAACTTTTACTCCTTTGCCCCTGGCAATTACCAGTGGATATTGTTTATAACAAGGAATGACGAATTTCTTATAAAGAGAAAAAACTCTTTGCTCTTTCATTTTTTTATTTTTCCTTTTTCAATACAATTTCAGTGCCAATGCCCTGATCGGTAAAGATTTCCAGAAGAAGGCTATGAGCAAGATAGCCGTCAACAATATGCACCTTCTTTACCCCCTTTTCCAGACTCCTAATCCCCGCTCTTACCTTGGGAAGCATCCCTTCGGAAATTACCTTCTCCTTAATCAAACCTTTTGCCTCTTTCTCGGATAGAATAGAAATGAGCGTTTTAGGATTATTGGGATTACGCATAATACCTTTAACATTAGTAATAAAAACAAGTTTTTCGGCTTTTATGGTTGAAGCAATTTCGGAAGCTGCGATATCCGCGTTAAGATTATAGAATTCTCCCTCTTCCCCTAAACCCAAGGGCGAAATCAGAGGGATAAAGCCATCATTGAGTAATTCTGCCAAAAGTTCCTTTCTCACTTGAACAATCTCCCCGACAAAGCCAAGGTCAGCTATTCTGGAGAAAGCTTTCCTGGCTCTAAAAAGTCCTTCTTCAGGCAAAATGCCTTTTGCCTTTCCTTTGAATTCTTTGATCTGCTCAACCAAGCCCTGATTAAGCCCAATCAATACTTCTTTTACTATTCTGATGGTTTCTTGGTCAGTTATCCTTAATCCCTCTATAAATTTAACATCCTTCTTCTCAGCCATCAGTTTCTCGGTAATAAAACGCCCTCCCCCGTGAACAAGCAGCGGTTTCATCCCTACCGAGGACATCAAGATAATATCCAGAAGAATAGACTTATTGATGGTTTCGTTTTTGATTAAATCACCACCATACTTAATTACCACTTCCTTATCTTTAAATCTCTGAATATAAGGAAGAGATTCAATAAGGCTCTCCGCTTTTCTAATACTTTCCTGAATCATTAAATGAGCTTTCCTCTGACTTCTTCGGTAAGTTTATTAAAGGTAGGGTTGTCTATAGCGAATTTTCTTCATTCCTCTATTCTGTGGTATCAGTACTGGTTACTTCAGAATTAGTTCTCTGACAGTTTCCTTCAAAGACCGCTCCCTCTTCAATCAAGAGTTGAGAACATTTTATATCCCCTTTGACCCTCGCCGAAGAGAACATCTCGAGATTTTGAGAAGCGCTGATATTGCCGGTAACTTTACCTCCTACAAGAATAGTTCCTGCAATAATATCCCCTTCGATTACTCCGCTCTTTCCAATAATAATGCTATCTGCTCCCGAGATATCACCGTGAAGATGGCCATCTATGCGAATAATGCCCTTATCTTTAAGAAAGATATTGCCATTTAGTTCCGCAGATGAGCCAACAATGGTATCTACCCTGCTAATTTTTCTATTGTTTCTATTATCTTTCTTTTTGCTTAACCAACTCCATTTCTTTTTCTTCTCCATCATCGGTCATTTTTAGACACATATATTGCCAGGGATTTACCCTTTTATTTTTGACCCAGATTTCATAATGTAAATGACTGCCGGTGGAAAGACCAGTATCACCCATTAAAGCAATCGTTTGACCCCGGCTGACTCGCTCCCCCTTCTTTACCAAAATTTTCCCGCAATGAGCAAACCGGGTAGAAATCCCTTCTCTATGGCGAATCGTTAAAAATTTGCCAAACATCCTGTCCCATTCTATGTTAAAGACTACTCCATCTGCAGGCGCTTTAATTGGAGTACCGGAAACATTGGCGATGTCAACTGCCGGATGGAATTCTCTTCGCCCAGAAAATGGATTAATCCGGTAGCCATAGCCAGAGGTAATTCTTCCTTCGGTCGGCCAGATTAAGGGAGTTGTTTTAATGGTGGTAAAATTTTCCTTACGTCCTTTTGCTTCCTCTTTTAATAAAGCAAGATTTTGCTTGAATTCCTCCCGGGTTAAAGGAAGGGGGTCCTCTAAGATAGAACCTCCACCTTGCCCTTGATACTCAGAAACATTCTTTGGGGATTTAGGCCTTAATTTTAATAATAAAAGAACCTCTTTTTCCATCTCTTCCAGGTCCGCAGCTAACCCCCTGACCTTAATAATCTCCTGGCCAAAATATTCATTTTTGCTTTTGAGATTCTTACTAATTTCCCTGGTCTGGAAGTAATTGATATGCCGGGTAATAATAAAGACGGTTAATCCTCCCATACCAGACACGACCAAAACTAAAAAACTCATCAAAAAAACGGAAAGTTTTATCCTTAGCGGCTGGGTACTATGATGAGGAATAATCATAAAGGTAATCTCTCTTCTCAGATTTTTGAATAATCGGCGTCTCTTCATATTTAATCTATTATAACTCTTTCTTTTTTAAAAGTCAACTGAAATAAGAAGCGGTGGAGCCTTCACTTTCCCAGACGGTAACCTTATTTATTTTGATTTTTTTATTTTTAGCAAAAAGAACTTTTAGTTTTTGATAAAGATAGCCAGCGATATTCTCGGAGGTAGGACCAATTTTCTTAAAGAATGGAAGTTCATTCAAGTAACTATGGTCAAGGGGTTCTGCCACTTTTTTTAACCTTCTTTTCGCCTCCTTAAAATCCAGAACAATTCCTGCTTTGTTCAATTCATTTGCCGACAGGAAAAGCTGGACTTTCCAGTTATGTCCATGGAGATTTTCGCATTTTTTGTTTCCCACTTTAAGCCGATGCGCCGCCGAAAAACTTGTTTCTACCATCAATTCAAACATTTTGGTCAACTTGAATTATTTTAGCCTTAAAATCCCTCCCCAGAAATTGCCGGGAAATTTTTCTAAAATTGGGGACTTCATCACTAAAGAAAAAGTGATGCCCGGCGGGTTTTGTCCGACTCACCAGAAGTTTTCCTTCTTTTAAAATTTCTTTACTCATCCGAACTACCTCTTCGGCAGAATCAACCAGAGAAACCTTTCTTCCCATTTCTTTTCTGATTATTTTCTTCAAAAGCGGATAATGCGTGCAGCCCAAAATCAAGGTATCAACTTTATTCTTTTTTAATTCTTTAAGATAGTAATGGCAGATATCTTCAACAATCTTTCCCTTTAACCAATTTTCCTCCACTAAAACAACGAATAAGGGGCAAGCCCGGGCAAAAAAAGAAATTTCCCGACGGCGCCGATAAATCAGATGGAAATAGGCCTTACTTCTTATGGTCGCAATTGTCCCAATGATACCAATCCTCTGGTTCCTGGTAATCTCCAGAGCTTTGGCAACCGCTGGCTCTAAAACCCCAATGACGGGAAGAGAAGTCTCTTTGCGCAGAAGCGGGAGGGCAAGAGCAGAAATAGTATTGCAGGCAACGACAATCAACTTAGGGTCAAACTGAAGAAGAAAACGAAGATTCTGCAGAGCAAATTTAATCACCGTGGCTTTTGATTTAGAGCCATAGGGAACTCTGGCGGTATCCCCGAAATAAACGATTTTTTCTTCCGGCAAACAGGCTAAAAATTGTTTAACCACCGTAAGTCCGCCAATACCGGAGTCAAAAATTCCAATGGGAGAATTACTCCTGGAAATAACGGATGATAGATTTATAAATTGTTTCGGCAATAACTTCTCGGACATGAGGGTCCCTCAAATTCGCCTCAATATTGGGATTACAAATAAAACCGATCTCTACGAGGACCGAGGGCATTTGAGTATACTTAAGGACATAATAATTTTTTCTCTTAACGCCTCGATTGGGGATAATTAATCTCTTGGATAGTTCCTCTTGAATGAAACTTGCTAATCTTTCGCTCTCTTTTAAAACATAACCTTCATTTAACTCACGGATAATTACTCCCAAATCAGCTTCATTTTTTAGATTATTATTTTCATCAATTTCCTTTGAACGGGGACAATAGGTCTCGAAACCATCAGCATCCCAGCGGTTATAACGGGCAGAATTGGTATGGATAGAAAGAAAGAGGCTCGCCTTCTTTTCATTGGCAAATTTAATTCTTTGGGCCAAATCTTCTTTTGAATTTGAACCAAGTTCCTTATCCTCTTTCCGCGTCATCAAAACTACTAACTCTTTTCTTTTCCCTAACAGATTATTAAGTCTCAAAGCGATATCCAGGTTTACATCCTTTTCCCGGAGTCCATATTCACCAATAGCTCCGGGGTCTCTGCCCCCATGGCCGGGGTCCAGAACAATAATTTTCTTAGAACCTGAATTAGAAGAGGGCGTCAGGGCACCCTCAATTGAAGGGGATATCTTTTCTTTCTCGGCCTCAGAAGGAACTAAAACTTCAAGCCCATCCAAAATCTCCTTCATCGGAGCAAGAGGAACAACAAAGATGCCCTCGCCTTCAAGAAATTGCGGAGGAGGTTCAATCCGTCTTTTCTTCCCGTCGACTAAAATGTCGTTACATCCGGCAATCAAAGAAATTTGGTGATTTTGATAAAAAAGGTAGGCTCGTCCTTCCGAAATGCCAAAACTTAATTGCGCGCCTAAAGTGGCGGCTAAATCATCCAGAGGCACAAACCTTATTCCTTCCTTGATGTAAGTGGAAATATTATCCTTCTGAAGGTGTTCTTCTAAATTAACTTCTGAAATCAATAAAGAAGAAAGAAAAAAAAATATTAGCAAAAACAAAATATTTCTTTTCATTAACTTAATAGACACTGATTTTCACTGATACACACAGATAAAACATAATATTTACCACGAAAGCACGAAATAAAGAAGACACGAAAGAAATAGCAACCACGAATTACTCGAATTATTAAAGATTAATAATAAGAACAGGTCATTGCGAGTCCGCCACTGTATCATAGGCGGACGTGGCAATCTCGAGATTGCTTCTTCGTTTCACTCATCGCAATGACACTTCGTGTCAGTTCTTAATTAGAGAAATTCGCGTAATTCGTGGTTAAAGATGTTGTAGTTTTTCGTGTTTTCAAGTTTTCGCGTTTTCGTGATAATCTTTGTCCTTAAATTCTATATCTGTGTTCATCTGTGTTAATCTGTGTCAAAATATTTAGTTAATTCGTGTTCATTCGTGATTGCTATTGTTTTTTATTTGTGGAGGCGCCGGGTAATGAGCCCGGGTCCAGAAAAGACACTGAAAGAAGTATCTTCATGCTTAGTTTCTGTTTTTTTCTTTTCTTTACGGAACTTCCAGAAACAGAATTTCCGAAAGAGCAGGTCTTTTGCTCTCATTCCACCCCACCAGAACCAAATAGGATAGAACCAGTCTGTTATCCGACCCATTCATAGTCCCACAGACAAAGACTACAACGGGCTCCTAACCTAAATTAGGCAGGGAGATAATTTGCTGTTTCGCCAGATGATTTTTTGAGGATTTTTACGAGCCCTTCCTCAAACTCGGCATGCTGCTTCTTTCATTTCCTTTCTGTCGAATCGTTTCGCCCCCCTCTTACAACAGTTAATAGTTTAGAGTTCAAAGTTTAAAGTTTTTAAAGATTATTTTTTATCTATGTTTAATCTGTAGCCTAATTCTTAACTTTAAACTCTTAACTTTAAACTCTTCCTAATCTCCTTTTCCGCTTCTTTTTTCTTGATGAGCTCGCGTTTCTCAAACTCCCTCTTTCCCCGAGCCAGAGCAAGTTCCACCTTTACTCTCCTTCTCTTAAAATATAACGCGAGGGGAACCAAGGTAAAACCTTTGGCTAACTTGCCAACCAACGCTTCGATCTCCCGGCGATGAAGTAATAACTTTCGCGCTCGGTTAGGGTCCAATTTTTGTAAACTATCATATTCATAGGGGGTAATATGCATATTATACAAAAAAACCTCTCCCTGGTCAACTCGGGCAAAAGCCTCGTTAAGAGAAACTTTTCCTTGCCGAATTGATTTTACCTCAGAACCAATCAATTGGACACCGGATTCTATTTTCTCTAAAATCTGGTAATCGTGTAAAGCTCTCTTATTCCGGGCAATAACTTTCATCGACATTCTTTCTTTTTCACCACCGAGAACACAAAGAAACAAAGCCAGAAATAATAAATTAGCCCCCTCACCTCCATCCTCTCCCCTTGGGGAGAGGAAACGTAGGTGAGGGGAAACTTTGAAATTCCATACAATAA
>PFWI01000021.1 GCA_002791075.1 bacterium (Candidatus Ratteibacteria) CG_4_9_14_3_um_filter_41_21
AAACCTGAAGAGATAATTCAACTTCTAAAGGAAGAGGCGAGGAAGCAAGGGGCTGATGCTATTATTGATGTGAAGATCACTGCGGCTGAACACCGGAGAAGGGATTGGAAACGAGGTGAAGCAAAGGCGGTTATCTTCAAATAGGTTCCTATGAAACGTCACATAACATGGGCTTTGCAACTCACTGCGTTCGCCCAAATGCTCGACTTCGCCTCGCACTTCGCATGTCCGAAACCGTTAGGCGAAATGCCTTTTTAGAGGATTAAAATAAGTATGGAAGGGTTAAACAAAATTATTGCCTATTGGTATGATTGTATCAAAAATGAAGATATTTTAGAGAAAGACATTTCTATAAATGTCAGAAGTAAGGCTGTACTTTATCCTTTTGATAATGACCCCTTTGTTTTTAATAGAAAAGAAAACCTTATTTTGGTTTCTGGTGATGAAAAATTAACCACGTTTTCAGAATATATCATTACGCAGGGCTACGAACCCTATTATGGATATCCTATCCTATTTTATTTCGACGATGAGTCAAAAAAATACTTGATTGCGCCACTTTTTATAATTAAGGTGAAATTTATTAGGAAAAACCAAAATTTATACTTACAAAAAGATGAACAAGCCCCCACTTGTGGAATTCAGGCATTTAGTAGAGTTGGATTTCGGACTGAGGAAATTGCTGATATAAGTCAATCTTTAGAAAGGTTGTTTAGAAGTGAGCTTTCTAATAGCGAGAATCTGGTGGAAAAATGTTTAGAGGCTATTCAAAAAGAAGCTGAGATACAGATTAATGAGCCTATAGATCCTGACCGATTAACTAATTCAAAAAATCTTTCAAAGAATATGACATCAGGCTTGTATAATAAAAGTTTGGTCTTCGCCGGTGAAAATACTGCTTATAACATCAGTCTGCTTCAAGATTTACTAGAATTAAAGGAAAAGAATGATTTAGATAAAACGGCTCTTTCATTTATATGGTTATTGAGTTATCTCCGCAAATATGATATTATGGTAATAACGATAGAATCCGGTATTCAAAAGATCCCAAATATGGTTCAAAGGCAAGCAATGTCTCTGTTTGAATTTCACCAACGATTTCCTACTCAGAAAGAATGTATTGAGCATCTTTTTAAGCTGCGATGGCCAGATGGATTTATTTGCCCAAGATGTAATAGCCAAAAATACGGTTTTCATAGTGGCCGCTTTTTATACCAATGTAAAGATTGTAGATATCAGACATCTTTAACTACTGGTTCAATTATGCATAAAACTAAAACCCCTTTGATGGTTTGGTTCTGGACCATTTTTCTGATTGCTTGTGATAAAAGAGGACATTCGGCCTTGTCCATATCTAAAGAATTCAAAATTAGCTATTGGGTTGCTTGGACATTGTTGCAGAAAATTCGTAGGGCGATGGCAGAACAAGATAGCCAATATAAATTGCAAGGTATTGTGGAACTTGATGATGCCTATTTCGGGAGCAAGGATACAGGGAAAAAGCGAGGAAGAGGAACTACTAAATCCAAGGTTCTTGCAGCTGTATCTACAGATGAAGAAAAAGAACAAGCGAGGTTTGCAAAGATGAAGGTAGTAAAAGAGCTTGATGCGGATACTGTCAATAAATTTGTAGTAGAAAATATAGAACCGGGTAGTAGAATTCAAACGGATGACTTGGATATATTTAACTCTCTGGCTGATCTTGGAGTAAAGCATGAAGAGTATCCTATCGTATCTGGCGAAAAACCACTTCCCTGGGTTCATACCATCATTTCAAATGCAAAGGCATTTTGTTTAGGAACATACCATCGTTTTGGCCGAAAGCATCTTCAGTCATATTTAGATGAATATTGTTATCGATTCAACAGGCGCTTCTGGGAAGATCAACTCTTTGACCGTTTGCTATCAGCATGTATAAATTGCGAGAATGCAAGCTATGCGGAGATAACTCAATAACCATATTCATTTATTCTTGAAAAAGTTCCTTCAGTTAAAGGAGTTGAACAAATACCAATTCTCCCTTTCCCTTCAAATGAATATCAAGTAAGAGCCCTGCAAGATATATTTCAAAATAAGTTATCTGTTATTACAGGTCCACCTGGCACTGGGAAAAGCCAGTTCATTTCAAATCTGTTAATTAACCTGTTTCTTGAAGGAAAGTCAGTCCTCTTTGTTAGCCATACCAATCCAGCTGTTGATGTTGTCAACGAGAAAATAAATGAGCAGTTTCGAAACTTGATGTTACGAACAGGCAAGAAGGAATTTCGCCAAGATTTAAAAGGAAAATTCAATGAATTAATCTTGGATTCGGAAAAAATAATACACAGTGGCACTAACCTTAAGGATATACACTCATTATGGAAAACTATTATTACATATCGAGAAACATTAGTAGAGTTAGATATATTAGAACGAAGATTTGAAGAACTATACTATTGCTATAATAATGAAAGTATGTCTCTTATAAGATTAAACCTTTTTTCAAAGATGGCATTTTCAGTAAAAAGATTTCTATTATTTCTAAAGCTCCAATTACTCAAAAATAAATTAAGTAAGTTCCCTGCTAAGTTGGTAATTGAAAGAGAAATAAGGAGATTGGAAAAAACTTTTTATAAATCTTCGGAAGAATTCGTAAGAAGTATTTACATTCAAAAAATGCTGGGGAAGGGAAGAAATATTGGAAAAGTAAAGTCCTTTTTGCATCAAGTAGATTCTAGTCGACTAAATGACGATGGTATTGATAACTATTCATTTATAAATGCCCTGGATGTCTTAAAAATATGGTCATCTACTTTAAAATCAATTAGAAGAACGTTTCCTCTAAGCCCTGGCATTTTTGATTATGTAATTTTTGATGAGGCTTCGCAGGTTGATTTACCCTCAGCAGCACCAGCCCTTTATCGAGCAAAGAGAACCATCGTAGTTGGTGATCCTATGCAACTTACACATGTTGCCGGGTTAACTAGGGACATAGATAAGGGGTTAGCTAAAATACATCGCCTAACAGACAAGAAGGATATTTATCCTTCAAAAATAAGATACTGTGATATTTCCCTTTATAAATCTGCAGAGAATTCTCTAAATCATAGACCTATTCTGTTAGCCAACCATTATCGATCAGAAGATCAGATTATTGCTTTATGTAACACAGCTTTTTATAAGAGACAGTTAAAAATAATGACAACTCTCGATTACTCTAGATACCCCAACAATCTACCACTAGGCGTTCACTGGATTAATTGCGAAGGGGAAGTTTTTAAACATCCTGCAGGGAGCAGAATAAATCATGCTGAGGTTATATTAGTAAATAAGATTTTCCAAGATGTATTACAAAAAATATCAGGGACGAATCTAAGTATAGGCGTTGTAACTCCATACTCTCGTCAACAGAATGCAATACACGAAAAAATTTCCCAGTCAACACCGGCAGAACTTCTTGAAAAGCATAATGTAAAAATCCTTACTGCTCATAAATTCCAAGGGTCCGAAAAAGATATAATGATATTTTCTTTAGTTCTTGCGTCCCGCGGAAATGGAAATAGTGACCGATGGTATAACATTTATCCTCAAATTTTAAATGTAGCGCTGTCTCGTCCAAGGTACCTTTTATATATTATTGGAGACAGAAAATTTTGCGTCAAGCATTCCTGTTATAAAGGAAATAGTTGTGTCTTAAAGAGGCTGGTTGGAACTTATGATGAGATTAAAAAGCAAGAAAAAAGTGAGGAATATACCTTATTTGAAAAGTTTGATTCTCCAACTGAGAGATTTCTTTTTAAAAAATTACAAGAGATAAATTTAGAGAACCTTGGCTATAAATTGATTCCTAAGTTGGTGGTTAAAAGATATACACTAGATTTTGCACTTTTGGGCAAGAAAAAAATTGATATTGAGTGTGATGGATACCAGCATGAAATTATTGAAGGTCTACCAATATTAGAAGATGTTGAAAGAGACGATTTTTTAAAAAAAGAGGGTTGGAAAGTTTTAAGATTTCCTAATCATAGAATTTTAGCCCAAACAAATATAGTGGTTAACGATATTTTAAATTTATTGAAGGAGTCATAACCGTGGCACTTCATCTAACACAGCATAAAAGGTTCGTGCCTTATGGCACTCGCTCAAATTCCGCCTTCGGCGAAACTTCTTTTATGCTGGAAACGTCAAAAGAAAGCGGCAATATGATCAGATAAAGAGGTAGTATGGATCATCTGAATATCTTTTATCCTTATGAGGCCAAGCCATTAAATCACGAGGATCAGCTAACGCGAGCCCTACTTATCCTCATGCGGAACATCAAGGTTGTAGAAATGACGGTGATGGATCTCATCATTGAGGAGATGGAGCAGATAGGGTGCCATCCTGTGCCACCTCGTCTCACTAAGTCAAAAACAGGGATTGACCTAATCAAGACGCAAGTGTGGTCAAGGACAAAAGAGGAATTAGGAAGCCAAAATGGGCGTTTAGTTTCGGTGTTACTTACAGACGAGAAGCTCAAGATAGAACACAGAGTGGCAAGAACTGACCGCGTAGGTGTTTACGACGGTATCATTCGATACAAGCCGGAATGGATATTTGTCATCGAAAACAAGCCTGACTGCAGAAATGTTTGGGTGGAGCAACTTAGCTCAACATTCAACGAAAGCTTTGATATCGAGGATAAACCTGTCGTACTTCGGTGGCAAGAGATCATTACTCGAATTAGTGTGCTTAAGGAGAACGAACTTGTTCAAGGGTCTGACGCATCATTGCTTGAAGATTTTCTCGATTTTGTATCGGATCAGTTCCCTGAACTCAATCCCTATGAGCGTTTCAGTTTGTGCAAGGGAGATACTTACCTCTTAACCCGCCGTTGTATCTCCATTATGGAAGAATCAAAACTCGGTCCAGTGAACTACCATCGGGGTTGGCATTACTACATTGAAACTGCAGACACGCCTGGTATCAAAGAGATAACCATTTTTCCAGAGAGGCTGCCCGATGGCGAATGGGAGATTCGTTTGGAACTATACCCCGGCGATACAATTAACCAATCGAGACAGTTCTATTCGAGTCTTAGATTGAAAGAGTTCGCAGAACTTACACAAAAAGGATGGGAGATTCGTCCTAATCTCCATTTCGCGTTTCAGTCATCGAACCTTGTACGGACTACCGTTTCTTGTCCGCTGGGTAAGTACTTGGAGTACTGGAAAACAGAGGAAAAGAAAGGTGCAAAAGAGGGCGCGTTGAGGCAGATACCACGCGACGAATGGAACGACTACTTCCAAAACCTAAAACTCCTTGGAATGCTCTCTGATAAAGATGAGCATGGTTTAACGGAAAAGATCGTTGGCACCGGAATGCAAAGGATAAATGTATGTCCCGGCGTGAGCTGTCGTTATAAATGGACAAAAAGCGACGCGACAAGCCTAGATGATAAGGGCACATTCATTTTGACATTCAAAGAAAAAGTAAAGGAGTGCTTTGACACATGGTTATGAACATATTTTGCTGCCGCCTTCGCCTAACAGCGGATAAAATGGAAATTTCATTTCCTCAAATTGCCTTTGGCGAGTTCTTTTGTCCACAAAGCGTTAGACTAAATTCGGAATATTGATATAATTTCCAGAGATCTGAAATCTGGCAGGCAAACTACCGTGTTGGCAATAATTCTACTAATTCAAATTCAATTGTTATATTGGAGCCAAAAATTATTTACCTCATTATGCAATTGACATTTCGAAAAGTTTATCTTAAAATAAAAGATGAGTTTGGCAAAGTATTACTTCAACAATGAAGAAAGGTATCATGCCTAAAAAGCAAAAGAATAGTTCTCTCCAAGTGGTGTTGATATTAATATCAGGATTACTTCTGTCCAGTTGTGCTACTACCGGAGGTATTGTTCCGCAAAAGACACAGCTACAAATACGCGAATTTCAAACCCGCAGATACGATACTAATGATACTAAAATGGTTATGAAGGCTATGTTAAATGTCCTTCAAGATGAAGGTTTCATTGTTAAAAACGCAAACCTCGAACTTGGTCTTTTAACTGCAACAAAAGAGGTTGATGTAGAAAACAAGGGCGAAGCTTTCTGGGCAAGTTTTTGGTTAGGCTCTCAAGCTACCTGGAAAAAGAATTCAATTATAGAAGCTTCTGCAAATATAAGTGAGTTTGGAACTCAAACTCGTGTCCGCATAAATTTTCAGAGGAAAATTTTGGACAATAAAGGAGCGGTACTTAAAGTAGAACAGGTTGAAGACGAAAAATTTTATCAAAATTTCTTTTCAAAGGTTGATAAGGGGATTTTTATTCAAAAGGAAGATTTATAAGAGGCAATTGGGTTAATCCAAAGGGGGGAGATATGAAGAATCATATCATTATCTTAGGAATTGTTGCATTGATATCTTCTGGTTTACTGTGTGGGTGCATGACAGCTGGTCAACATATGAAACAATTAGGATCAACTCAAGAGCGAGAGCTCACTGTTGGTACTGTCCAGAAGAAAATTCGCGTTGGAATGTCTCAAGCTGATGTTGCTGAAGCATTGGGTTCACCTAATATTGTAACTAAAGACAGCACTGGTAAGGAAACTTGGATTTATGATAAAATCGCAACCGAAGCTTCCTATTCAAAAGATAGTGGTGGCGCATGGTTAATATTAGGAATATATGGTAAAGAGGCAGGAGCAGCCGGTACTACTCAAAAAACTCTAACCGTAATTATTAAATTCAACGAGAAAAGTTTGGTTGATTCTTTCACATATCACACCAGTAAATTTTAAATTTAGTAATCCTATAGACAAATACTTCACTGCCTCAATTTAGCCAAAAGTTCAAATTCAACTGTCATATTGCATCCATAACATTCTGACGTTGTGGACGCAACATGACCTTCCCAATATGAATTTATCAGATTGATCTTATCTGAAATTATCTGATAACCAAGAAGGAGTAAAAATCTAAATTAAAAAATAGTGAGTAGCAGGGTGGGGTAGTAGATGGAACAGTCAGAAATTGTTAGCTGAATTCGTATAAAGGTTGCAAAAGAAAGGTTAAGAATAGGGTAGAATGAAAAAAGGCGTTATCGATAGCCTCTCTCCAGACGAAGCAAAGAGAATTTTGAATATCTTGGTAGAAAGGGATAAATCTCTGAGGAAAGAGGCTGAAAAACTTGCAAACGATATACTGAAAGAAGTAGATATGGAAGGAATTGCAGAGGATGTATTGTTTGAATTAAATAACCTTGATGTTCATGAGGTATGGGATAATTCAGGGGGGAGATCGGATGGTAGTTATGTTGAACCAGGTGAGTGTGCAATTGGGATGGTCGAGGAAGTTATTGAGCCTTATGTTGAAGAGATGAAAAGGTATTCTAAATTAGGGTTTCATAAACAGGCGTTTGCAATATGTTGCGGAGTGATATTAGGTCTCTATAAATTTGAATATAAATCAACCACAGAATTCAAGGATTGGGCAGTAGATGCACCCGGAGAAATTGCTGGCTATATCCTTGATGAAGCAGTAAAGCTTAAGATTATTAAAAGGGATAATTTCAAGAAGTTTACTGAAGAATTCATTCCCAATTGGAAGGATGATTTGGCAAGGAATTGATGTTCGGAGTATTTAACGAACTGAATAAGGCACTTCGCAATATGGGATTTTCATTTCCTTCCTAAATAAACAATGATAGATGTTATAAAGTATTGTGAGGCAGCTGAACATATAAAAGAAGAGTTTGGCCTGGAAAAATCGCTGAAATATCTGATTGGTGAGAAGTTTCATTCTTGTCTAAAACAATTGAAATGGTCTTTATCTTCTGCAAAAGAAACAGAAGAAAAGCTAAAAAGAGATAAGAATTTTCCCGAGAGGACAAAACAAGATTTAGAGGAAAACTTAGAGTACGAAAAGAAATTAATTGCAGGGCTGATGAGGGATAGAGACTTATTTGTTTCCAAAATCCGTGAAATTTATCAGCCTTATGAAATCAAGGATTTTCTGGATAATATTATGGCATTTGGGTCCGCTGAACAGTTTTTAACAGAAGAAGAATACAGGGAATGGCTGGGCAAAGGGATCTTGCAGAAAAATGTTGTTGATGAAGCAGAGGATGTTTTAATACTGGAAGAGATGAAGCAACTTTTGTTATGAAAAATAAAGAGAAAAAAGAACGGTTAAAAAAACTGATAGAGGGAGCTACTATTGATACCTACAGCCTTGCATTACTCAAACCAACACGAATTTGCCAACTTAAATCTTGCCTGAAGTTGTCCGGTGACCAA
>PFWI01000175.1:0-9513 GCA_002791075.1 bacterium (Candidatus Ratteibacteria) CG_4_9_14_3_um_filter_41_21
TTTCTTGGTTATTCTTTGAGACTTTGAGTCTTTGTGGTTAAACTGTTTTGTAGTTTTTCGTGCTTTCAAGTTTTCGTGTCTTCGTGGTTAAGATAGAATTAAAATGAATAAACAAGGGAAACTGGTTAAGGTCTCCGGTCCTCTGGTAGAGGCTTGCGGAATGCAGGAAGCCAAGATGTATGATGTGGTCAAGGTTGGAGACCAAATGTTGATTGGGGAGATTATCAGACTATCCGGAGAAAGGGCTTATATCCAGGTTTATGAGGAAACGGAAGGCTTGGGTCCCGGGGACCCGGTTTTTCTGACCGATGAGCCTTTAGTGGTGGAATTGGGTCCGGGCTTGCTTGATTCAATCTATGATGGCATTCAAAGACCGTTGGAAAGAATTAAGCAAGAAACCGGCGACTATATTGGCCGCGGGTTAACGATTAATTCTCTTCCCCGAGAGAAAAAATGGACTTTCAAACCTCTGGTAAAGAAAGGCGAAATTGTCCGGGAGGGAGATATTATAGGAAAGGTGAAAGAGACCGCTTTGATTGAACATAAAATTTTAGTTCCGGCAGGAATAAACGGCAAGATAGAATCAATTAAAGAAGGTTCTTTTACTATTGAGGAGGAAATTGCAAAAATTAATGGCCAATCAATCAAAATGCTTTCCCGCTGGCCGGTGAGAAACCCCAGGCCATTTAAAGAAAGGTTAGCTCCGGTTGCTCCATTAGTTACCGGGCAGAGAGTTATTGACAGTCTTTTTCCGGTGGCAAAAGGCGGAACCGCCTGTATTCCCGGTCCCTTTGGCTCAGGAAAAACCGTAGTTTTGCACCAGATTGCCAAGTGGGCTGATAGCCAGGTTATCGTCTATGTCGGATGCGGAGAAAGAGGGAATGAGATGGCTGACGTTCTCCTGGAATTTCCCAAATTAAAGGACCCAAAATCTCAAAGACCTTTAACCGAGCGCACCATCCTGATTGCCAACACTTCCAATATGCCGGTAGCCGCAAGAGAAGCCAGCATCTATACCGGAATTACCATTGGGGAATATTACCGGGATATGGGTTATGATGTTGCTCTGATGGCTGATTCTACCAGCCGTTGGGCTGAAGCGCTCAGGGAGATTTCCGGAAGGATGGAGGAGATGCCCGGAGAAGAGGGGTACCCGGCCTATCTTGGAACCAGAATAGCTGCATTTTATGAGCGGGCGGGAAGAGTAGTTAATCTGGGAACTAAAAGAGTTGAAGGAAATCTCTCGGTTATTGGAGCGGTTAGTCCTCCCGGCGGCGACCTCACCGACCCCGTGGTTCAGCAGACCCTAAGAGTGGTCAAGGTTTTCTGGGGTCTTGATGACCAGCTTGCCTATCAGAGGCATTTTCCGGCAATTAATTGGCTTTCCAGTTATTCTCTCCACTTAAGAAATATTGAAGAATATCTGAAAAGAGAAATTGATGAGGAAGCACCATTATTAAGAGAAATGGTCATTAAAATTTTGCAAAGAGAGACCGAGGTTTTGGAAATTGTCCGGCTGGTAGGAATGGAGACAATCTCTAAGGAAGACCGGCTTCTTTTGGAAATTGCCCGCTCAATTCGGGAAGATTTTCTCCATCAGAGCGCCTTTGACGAAAAAGATGCTTATACCGCTTTACCCAAGCAATACCGTATGCTAAAAGTTATTCTTCTTTCCTATGACCTTTTTAGAAAACTTTTGGATAAGGGGATAGGACTAAAGGAAATTCTTTCCTTACCCATCCGGGAAAAACTTGCGAGAATAAAGTATATCCCGGAAGAAAACCTGGAGAAATTTGACCAATTAGAGCAGGAATTAAAGAAAGAGGTAAAAAATATAACCACGAATTTATCGAATTTTACGAATTAAAGACTAATAAAAAAAATATAGCCGTTTTTAAATTCGAGTCATTCGTGAGAATATCGTGGTTAAAAATAGAAATGATACAGAAAGAATATCATTCGGTTGCTGAAGTAAGGGGGCCTTTAATGCTTATTGAAGAAACCTCAGGCATTAAATACGGGGAATTAGCCGAGATTATTCTCCCTACCGGCGAGAAAAGGAGAGCGAAGGTTTTGGAAGTGGAGGAGGATAAAGTTCTTTTGCAATTATTTGAAGGGACTTCGGGGATTAATCTAGCGAAAGTTCGGGTAAAGTTTGAAGGGAAAGGGATGGAATTAGGAGTCTCTCCTGACCTTTTGGGCCGGATTTTTGATGGTTTAGGCCGGCCGATTGATCAGGGACCCCAAATTATTGCCGAAAAAAAAGTTAATATCAATGGCAATCCGATTAATCCGGTTGCCCGAGACTATCCTTCCGAGTTTATCCAAACCGGGATTTCCGCGATTGACGGCCTCAATTCCCTGGTAAGAGGCCAGAAACTTCCCATTTTTTCCGGTTCAGGGCTTCCCCATAATAGACTTGCCGCTCAGATTGCCCGACAAAGCAAAGTTTTAGGAGAAGAAGAGAAATTTGGCATTGTCTTTGCCGCAATGGGAATTACTTTTGAGGAAGCAGACTTTTTCATCTCGGATTTTAAAAGCACCGGGGCAATTGAACGCAGTACTCTCTTTATTAATCTTTCCGATGACCCGGCGATTGAGCGAATTGCCACACCCAGACTGGCTCTTACGACGGCCGAATACCTTGCTTTTGAGAAGGATATGCATATTCTGGTAATTTTAACGGATATCACGCACTATGCGGAAGCGCTGCGGGAGATTTCCGCGGCCAGGAATGAGGTTCCGGGCCGGCGGGGTTATCCCAGTTATCTCTATACCGATTTGGCTACCATTTTTGAAAGAGCTGGCCGAATCAAAGGGAAAAAAGGTTCCATTACCCAGATGCCGATTCTCTCTATGCCTGAGGATGATAAGACCCATCCTATTCCCGACCTTACCGGATATATCACCGAAGGCCAAATCATTCTTTCCCGCGCTCTTCATCACCAGGGAATTTATCCTCCGGTTGATATCCTGCCTTCTCTTTCCCGGTTGAGGGATAAAGGGATTGGGAAGGAAAAAACCAGAGAAGACCATCCCGAACTTGCCAGCCAACTTTTTGCCGCCTATGCCAAAGGTAAGGAAGCGAAGGAATTGGCAGTTGTTTTAGGGGAAGCATCGTTATCGGACCTGGATCGGCTTTACCTAAAATTTTCCGAGGGATTTGAAAGAGAATTCATTCTTCAACTGGAGAATGAAAACAGGAAGATTGAAGATACCCTCGCGCTGGGCTGGAATCTGCTTAAAAATCTACCTAAAGCAGAACTAAAACGAATCAGGGAAGAATATCTGGAAAAGTACTTGAAATAAGACGCAGATATAACAGATTAAAATAAAGCAACCACGAATTTCTCGAATTACACGAATTAAAGAATATGTGGGGAATTGTGCTACTTGTCTATCTGCTACCTTTAGTAGCAATATGCGTAATGATACTTTCACATTAATCTTGTAGCAAAAGGTCTCCTGACCTTGATCTTATATCGACATCAGGAGATGTCTCCCACAATAAAAAATTCGATTAATTCGTGTAATTCGTGGTTAAAATGATGAAAGAGGAAATTTTGGTATTCGGGGCGGGGGCATTATCTTTGGGATTTTTAGGGCCGATGCTTTCGGGAAACTACAAACTAATCTTTTGCGATTTGGAGATTAAAAAGAACTTGATTGAATTTCTCCGGAAAGAAAATAATTATTTGGTAAATATCTGCTGCTCTACGAAGATTATTCCTCTTAAGGTTTTTGGAGTGAGTGGTTTTAATCTTTCCCGGGTTAAAGAAAGAAATCAGGTTAAAAAAATATTAAAAAAAATCAAGATTATTTTTACCGCAGTGGGCTCTAAAGGCATCGATGAAACCCTGAGTTTCATTGAAGAAAATAGCGGAAAGGATAGAGAAGAAAAATTGTACGTTTTCTCCGCTGAAAATGACAAAACAATTTTTAAAAGATGGAGGGGAAGATTAGGCAAGAAGATAAAATTATGCGATACCATTATGGGGAGGATGTGTCGGGTTGAGAAGACGGGAAAGTGTTACCAATCGGTTGGCTCCCGTTTTAAAGAAGCAGTTATTGCCGAAGATTTCTACGGATTGCCGGTTTCGGCTAAAGTCTATCATCAGGCCGGCTTAAAAGGAAAAACCTGGCAGGTAATGCCTGAAAAAGAGTTTGAAGCCAGAGCCGAGCTTAAATTATTCGGACACAATGGCGCCCATCTCTTTTTGTCCCATTTAGGAGCATTGCAAGGACTTACCTATTTTTACCAGATTAATTCCAAGGACCTTTCGGAAGTTAAATCTTTTCTGGACCAGGAAGTAGGTCCGGCTATTCTTCACCAATACGGAGAATTTCTAAAGCCAATTGAAGTAAAAAAATATTGCGCTAAATTGATTCAAAGACTTATCCGCCGGACTTTCTCGGATACCATAGAGCGGGGTATTAGAAATTCCTTAGACAAGATTACTTCAAGCGAAAGATTAGTTAAAGGAGCAAAGTTTGTCTTAAAAAATGGCATTACCCCGAAATATTTTTGCAGAATTATTGCATTGGTTATAAAATTAAATATTAAAAAGGGTTTGCTCTCGGGCCCGGTTGATAAAATTATCTCTCATCATTGCCGGATTAAAGAAAAAAAATTGATTAGTTTGATTAAAAACAATTTTGGACGCCGATAACATCAGGATAAAAGTAAAAACAACAAAGTCATTGCGAGGCACATTCACTGCGTTCAGTGTAAACTCCGCCGAAGCAATCCGACGAAGTCGTTGCGAGGAGTCCGCCCAGTAATATTGGCGGACGACGTGGCAATCTCATCTTTTTACAGAAGTGAGGGATTGCCACGCTCCTTTCAGTCGCTCGCAATGACAGCTGTGCTGTCATCTGCGTTAATCTGCGTCCTATTAATTTACTATGAGAATGGCGGTAAATCCTACGCGGATGGAACTTTTAAAACTGGGGAAGAGGTTTATTCTTGCCAGAAGAGGGTATAAAATGCTCAAGGATAAACAAGAGGAAATTCTTCACCGGTTTTTAAAACTAATTGAGGAAAACAAAGGTTATAGAAAATCTTTGGAAGAAAAACTGGTTAACGCAGCTACCAGATTTCTTTTAATTCAAAGTACCATGCCGGAAGAAATCCTGGAGGAAGTTTTAATCAAACCTGAAGTAAATTTGGAGGCAACCATCTCTCCGGAAAAGGTTCTCAATATTCCGATTCCTCATTTTACTTTAATCCAGAAAGGCGATTTTCATATTTTTGGCTCTTTTACCCCCCCTTCCTTAAATAGGGTTCTGGATGAATATTCTGAAATCTTAAAAGAACTTCTTAGTTTAGCGGAATTGGAGAGAAAAATCGAACTCTTTGCCGCTGAGATTGAGAGAACCAGAAGGAGAGTCAACGCCCTGGAGTATATTTTAATTCCCAATTTAAAGGAGACCATCGCTTATATTAAATTTAAGCTGGAGGAATTAGAGCGGGGAAATCTTATTCGCCTTAAACGAATAAAAGAACTTTTATGAAAAAAAGTAAAGCGTTATTACTCTGTTTGCTTGTTCTTATTTCCGGATGCAGTATCAACAAAACCTATCTGAACGAGGATAACGCCCATAAATTTTATTGCCAGGGCTTGCTTTATGAAAATGACGGAAAAATTAAAGAGGCGATTTCCTCCTATCAAGAAGCTTTGCGCAACGACCCTTCCTCAGGAGAAATTCTGGCCAGATTAGGCATTATCTACCTTAAAGAAGGTTCTTTAAAAAAGGCAGAAAAATTCTTCTTCCTTGCCCTAAAGAAAGAACCGGAAGATAAAGATGCTCTTTACGGGTTAGCCCTTTTTTATTTGGCAGAAAAAAAGATGGATTTAGCCGTAAAAGAATATGAAAAATTAATTCGTCTTCTCCCCGAAAATGACTCTTTGCGTCTTATGCTTGCCGACCTTTATAGCCAGCAGGGTAATCTTACCGAAGCACTTGCTCTTTATCGGAAAATTGTGGTCGCTTTCCCGGAGAATGCGCTTATTCACTATAATTATGGGCTTCTTCTTGAAAATGCTACTGATTTGGTTTTGGCCGAAAAAGAGTTAAGAAAAGCCATTGAGCTCCAGCCAGGATTAATCAGAGCTTATCTGGCCCTCGCGGTTATCTATGAAAAGAAAAAAGATAATCTTGGGGCAATTAACCAATATGAAAAAGTTTTGGACCTTATGCCAAAAAACTCTCTTATTTATCAGCAGTTGGCGCGTCTTTATTTGCAGGCAGATAAAAAGGAAGAAGCCAAAAAGATTCTGGAGAAAGCCATAGATTCGGATATAAAGGATTGGCAGATTTACTGCAGTTTAGCTTTTGTTTATTACGAAGAAGGGAGGTTTAGTCCGGCCAAAGCGCTCCTGGAAAAAGTTTTTGCCCAGGAAAATAGCGCCACCGCGCATTTTTATCTGGCGCTAATTCTGGATAAAGAAAAACAGAAAGAAGGAGTTATCAAGCATTTAGAAGAAGCAATCAAATTGGAGCCCGAAAATAGTTTATTTTTAAACTATCTGGGTTATCTTTATGCTGACTCCGGAGTCAACCTGGAAGAAGCGGAAAAATTAGTAAAGAAAGCGCTGGAGTCGGAACCTGACAATGGAGCTTATTTAGACAGTTTAGGCTGGATTTATTTTAAGTTAGGCAAAATGAAAAAAGCAAGAGTTCTCCTGGAGAAAGCGATTGCTCTGGAGAAAGACCCGGAAATTTATGAACATCTCGGAGACCTCTATTCTAAAAGCCGCCTCTTTTTGGATGCTTTAGCCGCTTATGCCCATTCCTTAGAACTTAAACCGTCGGAAAAAATCCAAAAGAAATTGGAGGCTGTCTATAAACTAATAAAAAAATAATATAACCTTAAAACATTAACCACGAATTAACACGAATAGAAATAAGAAAGAAAAAATAGTAAAAGCTCAGTTAACCCCGTGTCATCTGATAGATGTAGTGCGAGGCCTTTAGCCTCGCCAACAAGCGAACCTGAAAGGTTCGCACTACTGTAGTTGCAGAGCTTGCTCTGCGGCAAAGCAAGCTTTGCCACTACAGACAATGACGTGGTTTGGTGAATATTTACGAAAAAATAATAAATAGCCACGGATGAACGCTAATATAAAAAATAATTATTTTATTGTATGGAATTTCAAAGTTCCCCCTCACCTAATTAATTTCCTCTCCCCAAGGGGAGAGGATGGAGGTGAGGGGGCTAATTTAGTATTTATTCGTGTGTATTCGTGGATAAATTCGTGTATATTCGTTGAAATTTGTGTTCATTCGTGTTAGATATTAGATATGATTAAGAAGGTTGTGCTTTTTCCCAATTTGAAGAAGAAAGGAGTAAGTAGAATAGCCTCTTCTCTGGAAAAAAGATTAAGCGAAAGAAAAATAAAAATAGAGAAGAAAATTTCTTCGGAGACTGACCTGGTCATTGCTCTCGGCGGTGACGGAACGGTCTTAAAAGCTGCGGGAGAAATAAAAAGTGCGAAAACCCTTCTCCTGGGAGTAAATCTCGGGGAGGTTGGATTTTTGAATCTCGTTTCTTGGGAAAGGCTTAATCAAGCATTGGATGAGATTCTTGCTCAGAAATTTCTGGTTTCTCCCCGTTTGATGCTGGCCGTCCAGGCAAAAAAGAAGAACATTTCTTTTAAAGAGATTTCCTGTTTGAACGAAGTTGTCCTGATGAGAAAAGGGCCAAGAATTATTTCTCTTTCAGTTTTTGGAAAAGGAGGGAAAATAGGAGATTTTTGCGTTGATGGGTTGATTATTGCTACCCCTACCGGCTCCAGCGGACATTCGCTTTCCGCCGGAGGACCCCTGGTTTTCCCTGAAGAAGAAGTGATTATCCTTACCCCGATTTGTCCGGTCTCTTTAACCAGCCGGTCTTTGATTCTAAAAGGAGATGAAGAATTAAGCATTAAAGCAATCTCTGCCGACAGCAATTTGACGATTGATGGCCAGAAAAATTTTCTTCTAAGGAAAAATGAGACTCTGCTTATAAAAAAATTTCCTTTTATGTTAAAATTAGTTGACGCTTCCCGGAAAGGATATTTCTGCCTTCTTCAGGAAAAACTTGGCTGGCTTAGGTGAATTTATGGCGAAGATTATTATTAATAAAGAGAGGTGCAAAGGCTGCGGCCTCTGCATCGATACTTGCCCTAAAAAATTGATTACTGTATCTGAAGACTTTAATGCTAAAGGCTATCATTTTGCAAAGGTTTCCAAATCAGCGGGGGGGTGTCTGGGGTGTCGCTTTTGCGCAATTATCTGTCCTGATGTTGCTATTGAAATATATCAATATGAAGTTAAAAAATAGACTCTTATTTTTTTTGATTCTCCTGCTTTTCGCTGCTAATTTAATTCTTCTCGCCCTTTTCAATAAAGAAAAAAGTAAAACTGCTTCCTTTTCCAATTTTATCGCCGAGGCTAATAAAAATTTAAATATCATTAGTAATTCTCTCGCTCAGCGCAATTTCAAAAAGGCTCATTTCTCTCTGATTCAAACGCAGAAGAATTTAGAGGATATCGTGCCCTTGTTCAAACCTCCCTTACCGGAGAAAATGGTTGCTCTTTCTATCCCCGCGGGTGAAGTTCCTTATCCCTTCCTTTACACTAATGAGAATACATATCTTTTACTCTGCCAGAAAACCAGCAAGACTCTTTCTCTTTTTCGCTTTGCCCAGGGTAAATTTTCCTTAATTAAAACTTATCCCTGTATTATCGGAATGAATGATGCTGATAAGAAAGAAATTGGAGATTATGCTACCCCGGAGGGAGTTTATTTCCTCTTGAACTTCATTCCGGGTAAAGAGATGGACGAGAAATATGGCTACGGAGCGTTCATCTTAAATTACCCTAATCTTCTGGACAAAAAAGAGAAGAAAAAGGGAAGCGGAATCTGGCTTCATGGGCATAAACCGACCACAAATTTAAACGAACTTCTGGTTACCGAAGGCTGTGTTGTAATTAGCAATGATTCTTTAAAGGAACTGGCCAATTTTATCAAACCGAGTGTTACTCCTATGGTCATTGTTGATGAGATAGAATTCAGAACTCAGAAGAGCCAGGAGGAGATTTCCGGAGAATTACAAAGTTTCCTTAATTCCTGGAAAGAAGCCTGGGAAAGTCTCAATACCGATAAATACTTAAGTTTTTACGCTCCGGAATTTGTCAATAGCGAAGGGATGAATTACGAAACTTTTAAACGTTACAAAAAAAAGGTAAACAGAAACAAAAAGTTTATTCGTCTCAAAATTAAGCAAGAGGTTATTCTTATTCCGCAAAAATATCAGGGGAAGATTGCCTTCTTAAAATTTAACCAGAGTTATTACTCTAACAATTTCACCAGTGATAATCAAAAATTGCTTTATCTAAAAAGAGAAAAGAGAGGATGGCAAATCATCGGCGAATCAGCATTATAACAGGTATAATCTTCCTTGGTCTTCTCTTTTTGCTATTATTCCCCTTATTTTCTCAAAAGGGGTGTCCCGAAGGGACGGGGTA
>PFWI01000175.1:9538-11097 GCA_002791075.1 bacterium (Candidatus Ratteibacteria) CG_4_9_14_3_um_filter_41_21
GACGGGGTATTTAATAAAATCCCGCCGGAGAGTTGAAGAATTTTTCCCGGGTACCAATCAAGAAGTTAAAGTATACTCTATTTTTGGGAAGAGAAAAGGACCGACTCTTCTTGTCTTCGGCGGTATTCAGGGAGATGAGCCCGGCGGGTATCTTGCCGCAGATAGATACGTGAGCCTTAATCTAAAAAAAGGAAACCTTATTGTCGTTCCACGCTTGAATTTAGCGGCTATCCTGGCGCAAAAACGGGAAGGCCTTACCGGAGATATGAACCGCAAATTCGCCCTGCCGAAAAATATTCAACAAGACCCGGATATAAAGGTTGTAAATCTTGCCCGAGACTTAATTGCTAATGCCGACTACATCCTGAATCTCCATCAGGGGAGTGGTTTCTATTCGCCAATCTGGATTAACCATCAGAGAAATCCTTTAAGATGGGGGCAATGCAATGTTATTGATGCGTTTGTCTTTGACCTTCCCAATGGCGAGAGATTAGAATTGGAAAGTTTTGCGCAAAATGTGGTCCGGCGGATAAATTCCAAAATCCAGGACGAAAACTACCATTTTTTAGTCAATAATACTAATACCGGCGACAAAAAATCGCTCCATAAGGAACAGCGAAAATCGCTTACTTACTATGCCCTAACACAAAAACATAAGATTGCTTTGGGCATAGAGGTTACTAAAAAGTGTTCCTCTCCCCAGGCGGTTGCTTACTTAAGCATTGCAATAAATTCAGTGCTTAAGGAACTGGGAATTGCCCCCGAAGAATTCCCCGGAGAAGACCCGGATTCTATCGCTGAAGAGCTCAAAAAAAATGAGAAATTTTCCGGATTAAAGGTTAAAATTAATGGTTGCGAAAAGTTAATTATTCCCGGCCAAAACATCTTCTTGAAAATCGGTGAGCCGCTGCAAATTTTAAATCTGGAAACCGAAAAATCCCGGGGTTGGTATGTTAATTTAGTCAATTCCGGTTCTTATAATGCTCTCGGACAAACCTATTGGTTCACTAAAGATAATAAGTTACTCATTCATAAGGATGGCAAACTCATCGCATCTTTTGAAATTATGCCCAGAAGTTATCTTTTAGGCTCTTTAGAGGTTAATCTTGATGGTCGGGTTTGCCGTTTCCATAATCAGGAGACGATTCTTTTGCCGAAAAATGGGAGATTGCGAATTCTTAAGGTCTATCCGGAGAAAGATAAAAATAAAGTCAAAGTCAATCTGAAAGGTTTTATCGGAAATAAGGGGTATAATGATGGGGAAGATTCAGGCTATGTAATTTCGGCGGATGACTTAATTCCAAAGTATGCTCTGGATTATCCCGAGAATACCTTTTACCGGATTGAGATAAGCGAGCAAGGAAATTTAGTAGGAGAAGTTTTCCTTAAACTTACTTAATGATTTTTTGACAGGAGGCATAGAAAAGAGTAGAATAATTCAATAACATAGGAATTTTCTTTTTAAACACAGATTAACCCAGATTGTCACTGATTAGAACTATAAAAGAACTTTACCACAAAGACACAGAGACTCAAAGAAACAAAATACTTTAACCACG
>PFWI01000263.1 GCA_002791075.1 bacterium (Candidatus Ratteibacteria) CG_4_9_14_3_um_filter_41_21
TATTCTTTAATTTTTTTGGTGTTCATTCGTGTTAATTCGTGACTACATTGACTTTTCTCTAATTTACATAGTATATTATAAAGATCAAGAAGGGTCAATGAAAAAAATAAAAATTGCTGCTTCCCTTTTAGCCGCAGATTTCAGCCAACTGGAGAAAGAAGTTAAAATGGTTGAGAGAGCCGGCGCCGAACTTCTCCACCTTGATATTATGGACGGTCATTTCGTGAAGAATATCAGTTTTGGACCAGGGGTCCTCAAGGCTCTGAGAAGAAGAACGAAATTGGTCTTTGATACCCATTTGATGATTAAAAATCCAAAAAATTACTTAGCAGAGTTTGCTAAATCCGGAAGCGATATTATTACTTTCCACATTGAAACAACTAAAAATCCGAAGGAATTGATTAAATCGATCAGAAAATTGGGTTGTTCTCCGGGAATCAGCCTGAATCCCCGGACTTCCCTCTCCCGGATAAAACCTTTTCTAAAAGATGTTGACTTAATCTTGATTATGAGCGTTAACCCGGGTCTGGGAGGGCAGAAATTTATCCCTTCTTCCCTTACTAAATTAAGAGAGTTAAAGAGCATTATCCGCAAAAAGAATCTTTCTGTTGATTTAGAGGTAGATGGCGGCATAAATAGAAAAACGGCGAAAAAGGCGGTCTCTGCGGGAGCAAATATCCTGGTAGCAGGAACTTACATTTTCCACAGCAGAAATCCGCAAAAAAAGATCAAGGAACTCCGATGCAGTGGATCAAAAAAAAGAGGGAATTAGAAGCAATCCTTGAAAAGAAAGGCTCTTTTGACTTAGCCGTAGAAAAAAAGGTAAGAGAAATTATTTCTGCGGTTAAAAAAGGCGGAGACTCGGCTCTTCTTAGCCTGACGAAAAAATACGATGGCGTAGAGCTAAGAAATCTCAGGGTAAAGGAAGCAGAGAGAGAGAAAGCATCCCTGATTCTGGATAAATTTCTGAAAAATATAATTATCAGCGCCGGCAGGAGAATAGAGGAATTTCACCAAAGACAGTTATTTTTAAACCCTGATTTAATCAGGAGTGAAAAAAACGATTCTTATGTAAAAAAAGTCTTTAGCCCTTTAGAGAAGGTCGGAATTTACATTCCCGCAGGGACTTCTCCGCTCATCTCAACAGTGTTGATGACCGTAATTCCGGCAAAAGTTGCCGGGGTAAGTAGAATTATTTTAGCTTCTCCTCCCGGCAAGGATGGAAAGGTTAATCCCTACATTTTGGCAATTGCGTCTCTCTGGGGAGTAAAAGAATTTTATAAAATAGGCGGGGCACAGGCAATAGCTGCGCTGGCTTTAGGGACAGAAACTATTCCCCGGGTAGATAAAATTATTGGACCGGGGAATAAGTTTGTCACCACCGCCAAAAGACTTCTCTTTGGCCAAGTTGGCATTGATCTCCTGGCCGGACCCAGTGAAGTACTAATTTTAGCGGATAAAACCGCCAACCCTTCTTTCGTAGAAACTGACCTTTTAGCTCAATCCGAACATCCGGGAGGATTAGCAATTTTAATTACCGATTCAGCCGTTTTAGCCAGGAGGATGGAGAAAAACGTAAAAAACGGGTATCTCCTTTTAGTAAAAAATAAAGATGAGATGATTAAACTGGCCAATAAAATTGCCCCTGAGCACCTCCAGATAATGACCGAAGAACCAGAGAAAATAGCTAAAAAAATAAAAAATAGCGGGGCGGTCTTTCTCGGCAACTACAGCCCAGCAGTAATCGGCGATTATCTCGCCGGACCAAGCCATGTCCTTCCCACCGGAGGTTCAGCAAAATTCTTCTCCGGGCTTTCCACCACTGATTTCCTGAGAAGCTTTTCTATCATCTCCTGGAGAAAAAAAGAAGTAAAAAAATGGGGAAAAACCATTGAAAAATTAGCGGAAATAGAAGGTTTGCCATACCATCTAAAATCAATAAAAATAAGGGAGTAGATGGTTGTAGTGGCAGAGTTTACTCTGCCAAGGAGGAAAATAAAAAAAACTAAGAAGAGGTATAATAAAAACTGTGAGAGGAAAGATGAATGGATAGAAGAGTATCAATACTGGATAGCTCAGGTTAAACCTCCACCTTTTTGTCCAAACTTCTGTATTGAATTGCTTCGGAGATATGAGGGGTCTCTATTGAAGAAGAGCCTTCCAGGTCGGCAATGGTTCTGGCTACTTTGAGAATCTTATCGTAGGCGCGGGCAGACATTCCGAGTTTATCGATGGCTAAACCCAATGAATTCCTGGATTCTTCATTAGTCGAGCAATAGTTCTTAATTAAACTTTTATCCATCCTGGAAAAAAGGAATGCCTGTTTGACAAAAATTGCTTCTTGAGACTAATATATTACAAGATATAAGCATAAGGAAATATTGAGCAATGAGTTCTAAAAATAAGCTTCTAATACAGATTCTGCGTGGTGCATCAGATGCTAATATTCCTTTTGTAGGATTATGTCAGTTATTAAAAGAAATGGGATTTAAGCAACGGATTCGTGGTGACCATCATATATTTGCGAAAGAGGAAATTATAGAGATTCTTAACTTGCAACCTAAGGGTTTAAAAGCTAAACCATATCAGGTTAGGCAAGTCCGTAGTGTAATTCTAAAATATAAACTTGGGGGTTAGAAAAATGGAAAAATATGAAGTGATTATCTATTGGAGTAGTGAAGACAAAGCTTTTATAGCTGAGGTTCCAGAGCTGCCTGGCTGTGTGGCAGACGGTTCAACGCGAGAGGAGGCTCTGAGCAATGCTCATGTGGTTATTCAGGAATGGATTGAGACCGCTAAAGAGTTAGGACGAGAAATCCCTGAATCCAAGGGGCGTTTGTTGTTTGCCTAAAAAATTTAATATCGTGTGCAGGAGAACTTAAGGGGATTTTTATTGCGCTATTTTTTAAATAAGGAAGATTAAGGAAATGCGAGAGGTTAAACCTCCACCTTCCTGTCCAAACTCCTGTATTGAATTGCCTCGGAGATATGCGGGGTCTCTATTGAAGAGGAACCTTCCAGGTCGGCAATGGTTCTGGCTACTTTGAGAATCTTATCGTAGGCGCGGGCAGACATTCCGAGTTTATCGATGGCTAAACCCAATAAATTCCTGGATTCTTCATTAGTCGAGCAATGTTTCTTAATTAAACTTTTATCCATCCTTATTTATAGCCAAAACATTCTATTTATCCTTCGTAGGGATTATTATAATCCACACTGCTTACTCTCTTTAGAAGCTTTCCAAATGCATTTTTACCCTCGAATAACTCCTAATCTATAACCTTTCCCCTCTAACAGGAGCTGATAGCCGTCTTCAGAACCCACAGAAATAAGCACCTTCTTTTTTTCCTCAGAAATCCAGCTTGTCAGAACTTCTCCAGCAAAGATGGTATGGTCCCCGGTATCAAGATAGCCGGAAACCTTGCACTCCAGATTCACCGCACACTCCTTGATTAAATCCGGCTTAACAAACTTTGCTTTAAGAGGGGTTAAGCTTGTCTCTCGGAGTTTATCGATGTTTCTACCGGAATTGGTGCCACAGAAAAGAACTTCCTTGGCAATATCTCCCCCAGGGACAGCAAGCACAAATTCACCTGTCTCCATCAGTAATTTATGGCTGTATCTGGTCTTTCCTACAGAGATAGCTACCATCGGTGGCTGAATGGAGGTCTGCATTTTCCAGCCCAAAGCAATGGGATTGGAACGTTTGTTCTCCCTATCGTAACATACCGCCAAAACAACCCTTGAGGGCTTCCCAAAACAAGATAAAGCTTTTGAATAACTTACCTCTTTCATTAGACATCCTCCTCCTTATTTTTAGGTAATCTCTGTCGCTTCGGTATCCTGTTTTGTAATATTCCCTTTTACTAATTCCAACTGGCAATTACCAATCTTAATTTTTACCATCACTGGTTTATTCTACCACAGATTCAAGACTACAGACAAGAATAATTTGCTCTCTTTATCAATGGCGTAGCCCTTTTCTTTTATTCCGTCCTACTCTTTCAGAGCAAGGATTCGCTAAGACCTGCCTTCTTCAGCCTCTCCACAACTTGAGGATAAAGAAAACCTACAATTCGCTTTCTAAAGAAGGACGAAAAGCTCTATTAAGCGGTAATATTTCCTATAGATTTCTCGGACAACAATTTTTGCTAATTCTTTGGCTATCACAAGTGGATTATAATGCATTGACATTTTATTTTATCATAGGGTTTAGGGATTGCACAAGATACCCTTGGATGTTAAAATATTTGGCTCTTCTCCAAAGAGAGGCTGAATACTTTTCTAAATTCCCTTGGTCGGATGAGTTCTCGGTTAGCCATTATAAAAAATTTCCTCAGATTCTTCAGATGTAGTTGTGGAGGCAGAATCCGACCCAGTATTGTTTTCTTTGGTGAGATTCTTCCTGAAAGTCAGTTTTTGAAAGCAGAGAAAATGGTATTAAATTGTGACCTTTTGCTTCTAATCGGAACCTCGGGTATTGTTCAGCCAGCACCCAATCTTCCCTCCCTGGCTAAAGAAACTGGAGTAAGGATTATAGAGACTTGAGGGGATATTTAGATTATAACTATAGGTATGCTGAATAAGATTCTTGCCGATTTAATCGTCCTTGTCCATTTTTTCTGGATCCTATTTATGTTATCCGGTTTCATTCTTACCCTATCCGGCTTTTTCTGGAAAAGATTTTTTGCGATGCGGTTGTTCCGACTTCTTCACCTATTTGGTATAATTTATGTTGCGCTCTTAGCCATCCTTGATGAATACTGCCCCCTAACAATACTGGAGAATAACCTAAGAGCCAAATATAAGTCCTCTCTGACTTACCCTGGTTCCTTCATCGCTCATTATTTGGAAAGAGTGGTCTATCCAGATGTTAATCCTTTGATAATAATTATCCCAACAATCTTTATTGCCCTTTTCACCATAGCGATTTTCATTCTCAGGCCACCAAAAAATTTTAGCAAAAAGCCCCAACAAAGTTAGGTACCCTTGAATTATTAAAGAACGCTATTTTATTTGCCTGTAAATTGACGGGAGTGAGACGAAAGGAGAAAGAGGATGGAAAGGATTAATGAATCTCAAAGAGAGTATCGGAAGGGTAAGTCCGGAGTTAAATATTTATTTAGAGGGCCCAAGATTGATTGGGGGATATTGAGATTACAGCCCAGAGAAAAGATGGGTCTTCATGGACACCGCGAGGTAGAGGAGACTTTTTATTTCTTCTCTGGTACACCTAAAATAATTATCGATGATCAAGAATACCGCACTCAAGAAGGAGATGCCTTTCGGGTAGAACCAAAGGAGAAACATGATATTTTAAATGATACCGATAAAGTAGTAAAGGTTGTCTTCATTAAATGCCCCTATTTGCCTGAGGATAAGATTAGCTATTAACTCTTAAAAAAACAAAAAAATGGAGTATAAAAGCCTGAGTGGAGAGGTCAAAATCCCTGCCCTTGGAATAGGCACCTGGGGTATGGGAGGAGAATTTAGCAAAGATTATTCTTCGGACAAGAAAGATATCTTTGCTCTAAAGACGGCTATTTCTTTGGGTATGACCCATATTGATACGGCAGAGTTGTATGCAGGTGGCCATTGCGAGGAACTAGTGGGAGAGGCTATTAAAAACTTTGATCGAGAAAAGATTTCCATTACTACCAAGGTTTGGGAGAACCATTTAAAATATGATGCCCTTATCCAGGCAGCAAAGAGAAGTTTAAAAAGGATGAAGATTGAATATATTGACCTCTACCTTATCCATTGGCCCAATCCCAATGTTTCTTTAAAGGAAACGATAAGAGCCATGGATTTTTTAGTAGATCAAGGAGTCGTAAGATTCAGCGGGGTTAGTAATTTTTCTCTCTCCTTATTGAAAGAGGCTCAGGGCTATTCCAAAAACAAAATAGTGGCTAACCAGGTAGAATATAATCTTTTGGAAAGAGCACCCGAGAAAGAATTATTGCCTTATTGTCAAGAGAAAGATATTATGTTAGTGGCTTACAAACCTTTAGCCAGAGGAGAATTGGCAAAACCCGGATATAAATTATTGGATTTTTTGACTAAAAAATATAAAAAGAGTCTAGCCCAAATCTCTTTAAATTGGTTAATATCCAAACCAAAGGTGGTGGTTATTCCTAAGGCATCAACAATAGCTCACTTAGAAGATAATTTGGGGGCAGTGGGTTGGAGATTGGAGAAAGAGGACTTACGGAAATTAGATAAAAACTTCACTCCCTAACCGTTTTCTTTCTCAAATTGTTCTCTTTACCAATTTAGCAACCCTTTCTCCTAACCTTCTGCATTGGGCCTCTACTCGAGAGTCGGGAGCGCCAATAGAAACTACTCCATAATGGCCACCCTCGGGGTCTCCCTGAATAAGCATCCCATGGATAAGGAGAGCTTTGAGAATATCGGTAATGGTCGTTTCATTTCCTCCCCCGATATTGGCCGAAGAGGAAAAGGCCGCACCAATTTTTCCTTCCAACTTTCCGTGAAAGGTAACGCTCTTATCCAGAAGTTCCTTAATCTGAGCGGCCATCGAGCCATAATAAGTAGGAGAACCAATGATAATGCCATCTGCTTTGAGTAACTCCTCTACCTTTACTTCCTCTACCTTCTTTGTCGCAACAACGAGCCCCTCCTCTTTCTTTGCTCCTTCCTCTATCAACTTTGCCATTTTCTCTGTATTTCCTGTAGACGAGTAGTAAATGATTAAAATCTTCTTCATTTCTCCCCCTTTGTATTCTTTAGAGTGCCCTTCACGAAACTCTGAAACCCGCGTTACTATTGCGTTTCCGAAGACCTATCTTTTTGATTTGCCCT
>PFWI01000260.1 GCA_002791075.1 bacterium (Candidatus Ratteibacteria) CG_4_9_14_3_um_filter_41_21
TATCGTTATCCACAAAGGGATTGCGGAGCTTGTTCCGAGTGAAACGAGGAATCTCCGAGTTTGCTTCGGCTTCGCCTCGCAACCATTTTCACTCCTCGCAATGACAGCATGGACTGCAATATTAATTTGGAAACCTTCTACTAGCTAATAAAGATTGTCAAGGAACAGAATCTCTCTCCTGCTATAGGAGAGCTCTATCTAAAATTGCTCTTTTTTAGCAAAATATGCTAATCTAAGAGGTAGTTGCCAAAAATTTGCTATTAAAGAGAGCAAAATTTTTTGGCAACTACTACCGAGAGGAGTCAGTTTTCATTTTTGTTGCGAAAGAACCTCTTTTTTGTTTTTTAATATAAGGCGAGGAAGTTTACTTTAAGCGTGCCTTCATGACGACGAAGCGGGCATGGTGTCCGCCAAGTCAGTACTGGCGGACGAGCGAGGAGGAATGAGAGTGCAGTTTGTCTCGCCGGGGCAAACAAACGTGCCGCTGAAGGAAACTTCCGAACCTCTTTACATTACCAATCCCCCGTCTACTTTAATTACCTGTCCGGTTAAATAACTGCTTTCTTCTGAAGCTAAAAAGATAGCTGTTTTGGCAACATCATCAGGTTTTCCGAATCTCCCCAAGGGTATATTTTTTAACATTTCCTCTTTAACTTTCAAGGGTAATTTCTGGGTCATCGGGGTATCAATGTAACCGGGAGCAATGGCGTTGACGTTGATTTTAAATCTCGCCAATTCTCTCGCCGCACTCTTGGTCAATCCTAAAATCCCAGCCTTGCTCGCCGCATAATTACTCTGCCCAATATTGCCGATAAGACCAATAACAGAAGCAATATTTATAATTTTACCATATTTTTGTCTCATCATAAATTTACTTGCTGTTTTAATACAATTAAACGTTCCTTTAAGATTAACTTTCATCACTGTTTCCCAATCCTCCTCACTCATGCGCAAAAGGAGATTATCGCGAGTGATGCCGGCATTGTTAATCAGAACATCTAATCTTTTTAATTTTTCACAGTTCTCTCCCATTGCTTTCCCCACTTCTTCCATCTTAGTAATGTCAACCTTCTGGAAAAGAACCTCGCGAGAGAAATTTTTAATTTTATCAAGAAGAGCAATTTTTGGTTCAATAATATCCCAGAGGATAAGGTCTGTCCCTTCTTGAGCAAAACTGAGAGCCAATGACTCACCAATTCCTCCTGAAGCTCCGGTGATAAGAACAACCTTTTTTTCTAAACGCATATAATCTCCTTACTCCTTTTTAAACTTTCTTTATCTTCAACATTCGTTGCTAAAAGGTTGGGATCAATTCTTCTCAATAATTTAGTCAATACCTTCTTCGGCCCTATTTCTAAAAAGGTTTCAATATTTCTTTTTTTTATTTCTTTTACAATCTCCAACCAGAGAACCGGATGAGTCATCTGAGTAAATAAAACGTTTTTTATTTCCTCCGGTTCTCTAATCTCCTTGGCATTACTATTTGCAAGAAGAGAAATTTTTGCCCGCTTTATCTCTATTCTCTCCAATTCGGCATTCAATTTTTTCGCGGCACTCTCCATAAAAACAGTATGGAACGGCCCACTCACCCTTAGGGGAATAAGTTTTTTTACTCCGCTCTTGATGGCATATTCTTCAAACTTTTTTATTCCTTCTATTTCTCCCGAGACAACAATCTGTTCGGGAGAATTGATATTGGCTATAGCTACTAAACCGACTGGTTGTACCTCCTTGCAGATTTCCTTTATTTTCTCAAGGGGAAGTCCGAGCACCGCAAGCATCCTACCCGGATGTTTTTGAGAAGCTTCTGACATAAAATTCGCCCTTTTCTCAACTAATTGAAGGCCATCTTCAAATGAAAGAGCTCCTGCAGCAACAAGACCCGAATATTCTCCTAAACTATGGCCAGCGAGAATAGCCGGAGCAATTCCATATTCTGCCGCTAATACTTCGTAGGCAGTAATGGACACAGTTAAAATTGCCGGCTGGCAAATTTTAGTTTGATTTAATCTTTCCTCCGGACCATTAAAAATAATTGAGGAAAGGTCGGTTTGCAAAATATCATCGGCTCGGGCAAAGATATTTTTGGCTAAATTAAAATTTTCATAAAGGTTCCTGCCCATTCCTACATATTGGGAACCTTGCCCCGGAAAAAGATAAGCAATTTTCACTTAAAATCTGATTAGGCAGGAACCCCAGGTAAGACCCGCGCCAAAGCCAACCAAAAGAACAAGACTGCCTTCCTTGATCCTGCCTTCTTTTCTTGCTTCATCTAAGGCTACCGCTATTGAAGCCGATGACATATTCCCGCAATGATCAACATTAATATAGAATTTTTCTAAGGGAAGGTTTACTCCCTTGGCTACCGCTTTAATAATCCTTAAGTTTGCCTGATGAGGAATAACTAAATCCAATTTCTCAGGACTTATCCGTAAAGGTGCCAAAATTTTTTCAATTGCCTCAATCATTGAATGGATTGCAACCTTGAATAAAGTATGCCCCTCCATCTTCATATAATGCAGATGTTCATCAATAGTCTTGTGTGAGGCAGGCATTCTGGAACCGCCGGCAGGAACAAAGAGCAAATTGCCGTATTTGCCGGAAGCGGCTAACCAGGTATTTAAAATGCCTTTCTTATTCTCGGTGCTTCCTATAATTGCTGCTCCGGCTCCATCGCCGAGGAGAACACAGGTGTTACGGTCAGTATAATCTGTAACTTTGGACATCGCTTCCGTAGCAATTAAAAGGATTTTTTGATAAACTCCGGTTTTGATAAATTGGTCTGCTACAGCCAATCCATAAATAAAGCCTGAACAGGCAGCATTGAGATCAAAGGCAGCCGCCTGATGAGCTCCTATTTTATTCTGAATAATACAGGAGGTGGCGGGAAAAAACATATCCGGAGTTACCGTTGTAACAATAATCAATCCAATCTCGGAAGCGTTTATTTTTCCCCGATTCAGAGCAGAGAGCGCTGCTTTTATTCCTAAGTCTGAGGCTGATTCATCTTCTCTGGCAATATGGCGTTGTTTTATTCCGGTTCTTTTGGTAATCCACTTGTCCGAGGTTTCCACAATTTTCTCCAAATCCTTATTGCTAAGGATTTTTTCAGGAAGATAAGAACCGGTAGCAATAATTGTAGCCGCTTTCATCAGTAATTTTCCTTATCCGGAATTTTAAACTCTTTTAGCGCAAGTTTTAAATGGGAAATGAGTTGGGATGCAATTGCTTTTTTCCCAAGTCTAACTGCATTAGCAATAGCAGAAGCAGAAGACCGGCCATGACTAATGATGCAAATGCCTTCCACTCCCAGGAGAAGTCCTCCGCCATATTCGGCATAATCGGCCCTTTTTTTCATTTCCTTATCTTTCATCATTCCTCTCCAGAATTCGCTTATTCCTTCACACGCTTTAAGAACAAGATTGCCCGCAAAACCATCAGTAACAATAACGTCAACATCTCCGGAAAAGATGTTCTGGCTTTCAACGTTACCCTTAAAATTCAAAGAAGAGGCAGAAAGCAGAGGATAAGTTTTTTTAGTTAGGCTATTGCCTTTGGTTTGTTCCTCCCCGATATTGAGAAGACCAATTGCAGGATTTTCCTTTCCTAAGAGCATTTGGCTGCAAATATTTCCCATTATCGCATATTGCAAAAGATTACCTGGCTCGGCATCAACCGTAGCTCCTACATCTAAAAAGATGCAGGATTCTTTCCGAGTAGGTAAAAAAACAGCGATTGCGGGACGATCAATCCCGGGAAGAAATCTCAATTGGCTGACCGCTATCCCAACAAAAGCAGCCGTATTACCAGCACTAATTACTGCATCCGCTTTCTGCTCTTTAATTAATCTAACTCCTTCAAATAAAGAAGAATTCTTGTCTTTCAAAAGCCTCAAAGAGAGTTTTTCCTCCATAGCAATAACTTTAGTAGTACCTTCAATCGTTATTCCTGAAGAGGAAATACCTTCATGGTTTAGCATAGAAGAAATTCTTTCTCTCTCACCAACTAAGATTAAGCCAATTTCTTCCCTCTCCATTCCTAAAAGAGCTCCTTTAATGATCGACTCCGGTCCCTTATCGGAACCCATCACATCTACAACTATTTTCATTTTTCTAAATTAATGGGACGCAGAGTTACGCAGATACTCGTAGATGACAGCGCAGCTGTCATTGCGACCACGAGCGAAGCGTGGTGGGTGGCAATCCCTTAGTTCTTTAAAAGATGAGATTGCCACGTCGTCCGCCAATATTACTGGGCGGAGGCGAATATTACTGGGCGGACTCCTCGCAACGACTTCATCAGAATCCTGTAAATTTGCGTTTATCCGCGTCCAAATATTACTTTTCTTTCTTCTTCTCCCTCTTGATCAAAATTGGCTTTTCCCCGTAATAACCGCAATGAGGGCAAACATGATGGGATAATCTTAGCTGTTTACAGTGAGGGCAAGGCGAAAGTCCCGATAACTTGCAATGGACCGACCCTCTTCGTTTACCCCCCCGAGATTTAGAATGTCTTCTTTTAGGATTGGGCATAAGGAATCTTCCTTTTTAATTCATTTTCAACAAATTTGGGAGTATATCCGCTAATATCAGCACCTAAAGCAACAAGTTCTTTAATCAGAGAAGAAGAAAGATAAAAATAAGATTCTGAAGGCATCATAAAAATCGTTTCCATGCTTTCATTCAATCTTCGGTTTGCTAAAACCATTTGGAATTCATACTCAAAGTCAGAAACTGCCCTTAAACCACGAATAACGATTCTCGCTTCTTTTCTCTTCAGAAAATCAACCAGGAGCCCATCAAACTTCTCCACCTGCACATTCTTCATTTTCTTTGTTACTTCCTTTAAGAGAATAACGCGTTCTTCTATGGAGAAAAGAGTTCTCTTTAGCGGATTGGAAGAAACTGCAACAATTAACTGTTCACATATTTTTAAACCCCTCTCAATGATATCAAGATGGCCATAAGTTACCGGGTCAAAACTGCCCGGATAGATAATAATTTTTTTCATCTTTTAAAGCACAGATAAACATAAATAAATACCACTAAAATACACTGATGGGAGGAATGTTCCCTGTAAGCGTGCCTTTAAAGATGCTCGCGGGCACGGTGTCCCATAGGGACGAGCGAGCGATTTACAGAGTGCAAATTCCTCGCAGGGGAATTAAAACGTGCCGCTGAAGGGAACTTCCGAGCACATCAAGCAAGCCCTCCAATCATCTGATTTAAACTAGCGCCGGCCGGAACCATAGGAAAAACGTTTTCTTCCGGTTCAACCCGAAAATCAATTACGGTAGGCAATCTTTTTTCTTTGATCGCTTTTTTAATTGCCTCCTTAACCTCAGATTTTTTCTCAACTTTTATTCCCCTTGCGCCAAAAGCCTTTGCTACTTTCACAAAATCAGGCCCCTTGCCAAGACAAGTATGGGAGTATCGCTTCCCATAAAAGAGTTCTTGCCATTGCCGCACCATCCCTAAACAGCCGTTGTTAAGAATAGCAACTTTTACGGGAATATGATTTTGAACTGCGGTAGTAAGTTCCTGGATGTTCATCTGAAAACTTCCATCTCCGGCAATGTCAAAAACTAATCTATCCGGACAGCCAAATTGGGCGCCAATCGCTGCCGGAAAACCATAGCCCATCGTTCCTAACCCCCCGGAAGACAGAAAAATTCGCGGTTTATCATACTTATAGAATTGAGCCGCCCACATTTGATTTTGTCCTACCTCAGTACTGATAATCGCCTCTCCTTTAGTAAGGCGATAGATTTGCTCAACAACATACTGGGGATGAAGTTTATTATCATTTTTATAGACAACCGGATATTTTAACTTCCATTTTGCAATTTTCTTATGCCAATTTTTCAGAGAAAGAAGCTTCACATTTTTATTTAATTCTTCCAGAATTTCCCGGGCATCCCCTACAATAGGGATATCTACCTTTACATTCTTGCTGATTGCAGAAGGGTCGATATCAACATGGATGACTTTAGCATTGGGAGCAAACAATTCAATTCTACCGGTAACCCGATCATCAAATCTGGCTCCGATAGCAATAATAAGGTCGGATTCCATTACCGCATAATTAGCATACCTGGTTCCGTGCATTCCCAACATTCCTAAAGAAAGAGAATGGGTAGAAGGAAAACATCCTAATCCTAAAAGAGTAGTAGTAACCGGAATATTGGTAATTTCGGCTAATTTTTTCAATTGGGCTGAGGCATTTGAGAGAATTACGCCTCCACCGGCATAGATTACCGGTTGTTTGCTCTTCTCAATTAAGGCAGCTGCTTTTTTTATCTGTAGAGGATGTCCAATCAGCGTAGGTTTGTAAGTGCGCATTTTGATTTTATCAGAGTAATTATACGCTATTTCATCTCTTTGAACATCTACGGGTAAATCAATTAGAACCGGACCCGGCCTTCCTGAAGAGGCTAAGTAAAAAGATTCCTTTATCATCCGAGCTAAATCCTTTACATCCTTAACCAGGTAATTGTATTTGGTGATTGGTCTGGTGATACCGGTAATATCTGCTTCCTGAAACGCGTCATTTCCAATAAGAGAAGTGGCCACCTGCCCGGTAATCGCAACCAGGGGAATGGAATCCATATAGGCGGTGGCAATACCGGTAACCAAATTGGTTGCTCCCGGACCAGAGGTGGCAATGCAAACTCCTGTCTTTCCGGTAGCGCGAGCATAGCCATCGGCCATATGCGCCGCCGCCTGTTCATGCCTGGTAAGAATAAACTTTAAATCCTTCTCCTTATAGAGAACATCAAAAAGTGGCAATAGCACTCCACCCAAGATTCCAAAGACTATTTCCACCTTCTCTCTTTTTAACGCCTCAATTACAATCTGAGCTCCGGTCATAATTCTCCTATTATACTACTCTTAACCTGAAAAATCAAAAATTTCTTTTTTTAACCACGAATTTATCGAATTTCGCGAATTAAAACTTTTGACAGGATTAACAGGATTTATGTAGCGGTGCGATTTATCGCACAAATAAATACGTGGCATGGAATTGCGCTACCATACTCTCTGCTATCTTCAGTAGTCCGCCAGTATTGCTTGGCGGACGAGGAGGTTATCTTCCAGGAAATTGCTCACAGCAAATGTCACCGCTACAAATCCAGAGAATCTTTATTATTAAATCCAATTAATTCGTGGTTAGAAATTTGTTAATCTGTGGTTTATATCTTTCGGCTTCGCTGAAGATGCAACCACAATAATTCTGCTGATATAATCCCATCTTTTTGCTTATCGCAATTCCTTCCTTCCAACCTTTTCTAAAATCTTCATAGTAAAAGTTTACACCATATTTTTTGCTTAATTCTTCTCCCATCTTTTTAATCAAATTGTGTTGTTGAAATTTACTATAGAGTGAGGTTGTGGTAAAATAATCAAAATTTTTTTCTTTGGCTATTTTTGCCGCCTCCTCCATTCTCATCTGATAGCAGAAAGGACAGCGAACCTTTTCAAACGCATCCTTTTGTAAAATCCCCTTTAAAAAATCCTTCAGAGGATAGTCCGTATTAGCAATCAATTTTAAAGAAGCGTTTTGGGCAAAATATCCCGTAGCCATTAGCCTTCTTTGATATTCCTGATAAGGCTGAATATTGGGATTATACCAAAAACCAGTAACTTCAAAGCCTTCCTCCTTTAACCTCTGATAAGGATAGCAGGCACAAGAGCCACAACAAATATGTAAAAGGACTTTTTTCATCTTTCACCAAACACAGTTACATCTGATTTTTTTATAGTCCATTCCTAATTTTTGCCAAATTGCTTTGGTCTCCTTGCACAAAGCAAGTTCTATGAAGTTATATCTTTTTTTTAAGTACTCTATAATTACAAGATACATTCTATATCTAAGGTTAGAATCAATCTTTTTGCCCCAATTTGAACTTTCCGTTAAATATTTTATCCAGGAATCATCCTTACCTTTCCCTCTTGTTCCATTAATTGTGCTTTGAAGTCCCCTCAGAGAACCTAAGGTAATCCGTTCCGGAACAAATTTAGCAAAAATGCTATCAATAAGATCAATATAGTATTTCCTCCAGTCTAAAATTGGAACCATAGGGTCAATTCTTATCCTAACTTTATAGCCTGCTTTAATTAATTTCTCAGCCGCCGCTATTCTTCGGGTAACTGAAGGCGCTCCTTTCTCCCATTTTCCTGCTACAGGGATAGCATTTAAACTAAAACTTACAATAACTTGACGATGAGGGTTTATCTCTAAAAGATTTTTAACTCTGTCTGATTTTGTGACAAATAATACTTTGTGCTCCTTTTGTTTTTCAAACATTGGAATTATAAATTTAGAAAATGGAGATGCACTATTTTCATACATAAGAGAATCAGCAATTTCTCCTGCATTTAAAATCTCTGGCTCATCTACCTTATCAAGAAATTCTTCAACGTGTAATCTTACCTTATCGTAATCTTTAATCTTAAAACCAGGCAGAATCTTACCATTATGAAACCTGAAGGTTCCCTTTAAGTAGCACCATGCACAATCATACGGACAACCATATGCCCACTTAAGTTCAAGAAAATGAGGACAGACCACATCAGTAAGTCTTTTAGGCAATGGTGTTTTATCAAAACGTTTAATAATAGAACCATCATTAATTTGGCTGACTAACAATCTTCTTTTACCATCAATAAGATTAAATTCCTTGTAATTAATTTTTGGCTTTTTAGCAGTAAT
>PFWI01000096.1 GCA_002791075.1 bacterium (Candidatus Ratteibacteria) CG_4_9_14_3_um_filter_41_21
AATTTCCTCTCCCCAAGGGGAGAGGATGGAGGTGAGGGGCTAAGTTCTTGTATGGAATTTCAAAGTTCCCCCTCATCTATGTTTCCTCTCCCCCAAGGGGAGAGGATGGGAGGTGAGGGGGCTAAGTTCTATTTAAGGGGATTTAAGTATCTTTTCATTATGCGGAAAGAAAAATGAGTAAAAAAGAGGCGATAGTAAAACCTGATTACCTTCAGTTTTTGAAAGAAATAAAAGAAAAGATTGTCTTCGCCCGTATTACTGCTTATCGTGGGTTAAATAGGGGATTGATAAAACTATATTGGGAAATCGGGAAAAATATTGTAGAAAAGCAAGAAAAATTTGGTTGGGGCAAAAGTATTGTTGAAAAACTTTCCCATGATTTGCGGCAGGAATTTTCCGCTACCAAGAAGGGATACTCTGCCCAAAATTTATGGTATATGCGTCAGTTTTATTTAGAATATAGAGATTTCTCAAATCTCCAACAACTTGTTGGAGAAATTCCCTGGGGACAAAATTTAGTTATAATGTCACGGGTAAAAAATAACAGAGAAAGAGAATTTTATATCCGCAGGACCATACAATTTTGCTGGAGTAGAGATGTTCTTATTCATCAGATTGAGGCCGAAGCTCATAAACAGATAAAGATAAAAAAGATGCATAACTTTCCCAAAACTCTTCCTGTACATTTGGCGGAGCAGGCAGATTTGGCAATGAAAGATACTTACACTCTTGATTTTCTTGATGTGGCTGAGCCAATTTTAGAAAGGGAATTGGAGAGAAAACTTATCATCAACTTAAAAAATTTCATCACTGAACTTGGATTAGGATTTTGCTTTATCGGGAGTCAATATCCACTGAGGCTAAAGGACAAAGAATATCATATTGACCTTTTGTTTTTTCACAGACATTTGCATTGTCTGGTAGCATTTGATTTGAAAATAGGGGAATTTAAGTCTGAATATGCAGGCAAAATGAACTTTTATTTAAATCTGCTGGATGATTTAGTTCGTTTGCCCGAGGAGAACCCATCTATCGGAATTGTTCTTTGTAAAAATAGAGACCGTCTGGAGGTAGAATATGCACTGCGGGGAATTAGAAAACCCATAGGTGTTTCAAAATACAGATTGACAAAGAAATTGCCTAAAAAACTGACCAAATCGCTTCCTACGCCAGAGGAGTTAAAGAAAGGGATTGAAAGCGAGTAAGTAAAATGAAAGAAAAAATTCTTTGGGC
>PFWI01000218.1 GCA_002791075.1 bacterium (Candidatus Ratteibacteria) CG_4_9_14_3_um_filter_41_21
TCACTATAGTCCACAATCTGTGCCCATATCTCTTCATCTTTCACCGCTGTATATCGGCATATCTCCTCATTGAGGATAGGAATCGGGATACCGATACCGACGGTAAGCGTCACTCCATAGCCTTGCATCGTTGTTCCTACCAGCCACTCCGGCTTCATCCCTTTCAGATCTCCCAGAACAGCCAGTGTCCCGGCTGGTGCCTGAGGAACACCGTTATCTTTGCGTTTCACTGTCGGATTATGCTGCGTCCCCTGCCAAACCACGTAGCCAACGCCACCACCTAAGAAGATCCTCGTGCCAATCCCAATTGTCTTATAATATGGATCATTTAATAGTGGAGAAAGTTGCCCTGCACTGCAGTAGTTGGCATTTCCTAACTTTGGCTTAAGCACCCCCATGTAGGTATAGATAATCTTATCCAAGAGGTTCACGGCCACATTGTAGTTCTGGTAGACATTCCTGGGGTTAAAGAGCACTGCTTCATTAAGGTCTTTGATGTTAATTAAGGTCTCCAACCTCTTCCTGGGATAGCAGTCGGTACCATAGGCAGTAGCTACTAACCTTAAATTCTTACCGGCCACTAAATCCTCAATCACGTGGCCGCCACCATACTTGAACTCACCCGGAAAGACCTTATTCCGTGGGTCATCATCGGCAAGAGCAGTTGCTCCAATATAGACATCCACCGCAGCAAAACCGGTATAGACCGGCACATCGTTCAGATACGCTCTGCCTCCCCCAAGTTTTATCTTTGGTTTGGCATGTCCAATATTGAAATATGCACCAGATGAACACATCGGACCAAAGGTGGCGGTGGTTACTACATCCACTTCTTTGGCTGCCTTCTCAATACCCTTTTCCTCAGCAATATCAATAATCTCCTCAGCAGTTACTACTACTGCCTCTCCTTTTTCAATCTTCTCATTTATTTCTTTGATCGTCTTTGCCATTTTGTACCTCCAAATTGACAATCATTCTTTTTAATTAAATTCCTCATCCAATATCTGCCCTTTAAGGGCGATGCATAATCCATAACATCACCACTACCTCCGTTTAATGAGCAATCACTTGAACAACTCTGTAGAAAGATATCTCTCTCCCGTGTCGGGTAAAATTACCACGATAAGTTTACCCTTATTTTCTTTTTTCTTTGCTATCTCTATTGCTGCCCAAACTGCTGCACCAGAGGAAATACCTACAAATAAACCTTCCTCTTTAGCTAATCTTCTGGCAGTTTTAGCCGCATCTTCATTACTTACTTGAATTACCTCATCCACTAAATCCATCCTTAAAACATCAGGCACAAACCCGGCACCAA
>PFWI01000127.1 GCA_002791075.1 bacterium (Candidatus Ratteibacteria) CG_4_9_14_3_um_filter_41_21
ACGAAGAGTCAAAAACCCTCTTAGGTTTGGCCATCGATAAACTGGGAATGTCTGCCCGGGCCTACGATAAGATTCTTAAAGTCTCCCGAACCATTGCCGACCTGGAAGGTTCCTCCTCAATAGAGACCCCTCATATTTCCGAAGCAATTCAATACCGAAGTCTGGACAGGAAGGTGGATGTTTAACTCGGTTAGGCAGGAACCTCTACCCAGTATCCTCCTTCTTCTGCCGGATGAAAAATTACTGTGTATTCCATAATTCCGCCAACCTTTAAGAAAACCTTTACAGCCTCTTCTCCTTTAATTCCTCTAAGTTGACGACCTTCCATAGTATGGAATTTTATCTTTTAAACAGATTTTTGTCAAAAAAGGATACCTAATCAAATGTCTGGGTTCAGACACATGGGTAAGAGTTAAGGTAAATATTATTCATAGATTAATGGGGGTTCTGACAGCATAGGTGTAAACTTTTTGTATTTTCAGGGTATTAAAGGGAACTAATTTACTGACAGTTTTGAGATTTTAGTGAGGGATAACCTTCTTGAGGGATGGGAATATTTTTAGCGGGAAGATTATAGCTACCAGGAATAGAAAGGAGAATGCAATATCGTCTCGTATTAAATACGGGATTTCAAAAATCCTGTTACCTATGCTGGAGTTAAAATCTCACTCTCTTCGAAATTTTCCTCCACATTTTTAAAATGAAAGCCAGCGGGAAGGATTAATTTCTAAGGAAATGATTTGGGAATGAAACTTATTAAAGCTGGATTATTTGGACTTTTTGATTTGGGGAGATGAGGAAATTTTTGTTAAATTTTGGCAAAAAGTTTACACCTATGGTACAGAATACCTGCAGAGGCACATCTTCAGAAGAATTTGACATTACAAAGAGAAAGTAGTAAAGTAAAAATACCAGAATCAATCAGAGGCGAGAAGGAGGTGGAGGAAAATTTGACTGTTGCTGTGAGCAATTTCAAAGAAGTCAATCTGCCCGCATATTGTTACTGAAGACAGTATATAGATTAGTGTCACAATTTGCCTACGATTTTGTTAAACTTGTTCCTGTATGTAGTAAACAGGAAATAGAGGAAGAAAATGAGGAGGTTCTGGAGACTCAGTTTGTAATCATATCTTGAAGCCAGGACAAGAATTAATAAGAATCTCTAAAATTTCATGAAAAGGGGGTAAAAACTGATGGATAAGGAAATAATATTTCTGATTGAAGAATCAGCAGAAGGTGGTTATGAAGCAAAAGCTCTTGGATATTCTATCTATACCGAGGGTGAGACTTTAGAGAAAGTGAGGGAAGCTGTTAAGGATGCGGTAAGGTGTCACTTTGGTAAGGAGGCAATGCCAAGTATGATCAGATTTCATCTAGTGAAAGATGAACTAATGCCAGTATGAGGATTCCAAGGGATATAGGTGGAGAAGAATTAGTTAAGATTCTCAAGAAGTATGGGTATCAGATTACAAGACAAACAGGGAGCCATATTAGATTGACAACTGATGTAAAAGGTGAGCACCACATTACTATTCCGAAACATAAATTTTTAAGGGTGGGAACCATTAGTAATATTTTGACCGATATCGCCAACCATTTAGAGAGAAATAAAGAAAAATTGATTAATGATTTATTTGGTGAGAAAAAAATTGACTTTTAATTTTTGATATGCTTGATTTATTCATCTTAATTTGATTCAGAAGTGAATCTGAAATATCACCAAATAATAGCATATTTGCGGAGCTGGTTCAATAATCATGATTAGTTTCGTGATTATTGTTTTATTAAGTATAGGTCCTTCCGCGACGACTTGTTTCTCAAAGTTTTTGCTGTAATAAGTGATATTTGCTATTTGTTTTTTATCCCCCGTTTTTCTTCGGAACTTTTAAGATTAGCAGAATAGAAGGAATTACTTAACTTAGAAATGACATAAACCAAGATTTTATTTTGTTTGCACAAGTGTTTCGCAGGGTTGTCCCTGCGGCTATTATACCGACCCCAGGCATGAATGCACCTGCACCCCTTACCAGATTCAGAAATACAGGAACAAACT
>PFWI01000128.1:0-2145 GCA_002791075.1 bacterium (Candidatus Ratteibacteria) CG_4_9_14_3_um_filter_41_21
TAAAGTGAAAGAATCTCTTTTAAAGTTAAATCGCAGTTTAAATCTACCCCTTACCTTAAAAGAGATAGGAGTGGAAAGGAAGGACTTAAAAACCTTAGCTCGGAGAGCAATGAAGGATTGTGAAAGAGCATTATTGCGGCTCTCCATTCCCTTAAAGGAGAATGATTTCTTCCTTATCTATAAGGAGTCCTGGTAGTCTCATATTGCATTATTGGGGTATGCACTTGACCGATGTATGAAAATTACAATTATTGTAGCGGTGGCATTTATGCCACTGCCACTGTATTTATTTGTGCGATAAATCGCACCGCTACATTCATTTGTGCGATAAATTGCACCGCTACATTCATTCGTGCGATAAATCGCACCGCTACATTCATTCGTGCGATAAATCGCACCGCTACTTGTGCGAGACAAGTGATGTGCATACCCCAATTGCATTAAATTAACAAATATGATAAGTTAATGGTATGAAATGGGCAAAATTTGTTGAAATTATGAGAGATTTGCCAGTAATTGATACAGAGATTCTGCTTGCTGGAGTGTCTGACCCGGACCCCATTAAGGTGCAGATTAGTCGGTGGGAAAAAACGGGCAGGATTATTCAACTAAAAAGGGGAATCTACTTGCTTGCTGAACCATATCGTAAGGTTAACATTAATGAACCGTATCTCGCCTCAATTTTGAAAAAGCCCTCTTATGTTAGCTTAGAAAAGGCACTCGAATATCACGATTTGATTCCAGAGGCAGTGCCAGTGTGGACATCGATTACCACAAAGAGACCGGGCAAATTCATCACAAAAGTGGGAACTTTTGTCTACCGGCATATAAAACCATCGCTCTTCTGGGGATATGAGTCAGTTGTAGTAGATAATCAAACTGCTTTTATTGCTTCTCCTGAGAAGGGACTTCTGGATTTATTCTATATCAATAAAATAGATGTTTCTTTAAACTACCTTGAGGAATTAAGGCTTCAGAATGTGGAGAAGGTAAATCTTGGCAGGTTATCTGAATATGCCCGAAGATTTAATAAACGCAAGATTTCACATGCCGTGGAAATAATCAAGGAATATGTAATTTCTCATAAGGAGGAAGAAAAGGTATTATGAGGGACTATGTTTTGGAACTTGCTAACAAACAAACAGGCTTCAACGCTAAATTGAATATGATGAGGGAATATCTTCAAGCGTATATCTTAAGAATTTTGCATGATGAGGGAGTTTTTCGCACAACTGCATTTTTAGGCGGAACAGCACTAAGATTCATCTACGGTCTGCCACGATTCTCCGAAGATTTAGATTTCTCTCTTTCCAATGGTGAGAAATATTCGTTTGTTAAGTTAATCAAGAAGATGAAGGAGGAGTTGAGATTAGCCGGTTATGAGGTAACAATTTCCTATAATGAGAAGAAGATTGTTCAACATGCTTTTTTTCAGTTTGAGGGATTAACGTATGAGGCAGGCATTTCATCTCATCCACAACAGAAGATTTCAATCAAGATTGAGATTGACACAAATCCACCAAAAGGCGCTGTTTTAAGAACTCATATCTTCAATAAGTATTTCCCAATTGCTTTCTTATCTTATGACCTTTCCTCTCTTTTTGCCGGAAAAGTGAGTGCTTTACTCAGCCGAAAATATACAAAAGGTCGTGATTTTTTTGATCTTGGATGGTATCTTTCTCATTGGAAAGATATTTCTCCTAATATCGTCCTGCTTCAAAATGCGCTTAAACAAGTAAAGTGGAAAGAAAAAATTCCTACTGAAACCAACTGGCGAAATTATCTCTATAGGGTTGTTAAAGAAGCAGATTGGAGGAAAGTGAGAAAGGACATTGAAAACTTTTTGGAAAATCCTTCAGACGTAAATATCTTTACCCAGGAGAATGTACTTAATCTGATAAAATGAAAGTAGTTAGTTTAGCTGAGGTTAAAAAGACGAAAAATCTTATTCTTACCATTGGCTGTTTTGACGGATTGCATCTCGGACACCAAAAGGTCATTCACGCCGTTATTTCAGAAGCAAGAAAGAAAAAAGGAACGGGCGCTATTCTTACCTTCAATCGCCATCCACGTTCTCTTACAAAAAACATTCAGATTCCATTTTTAATTACTCCCAAAGAAAAGTTTAAACTGCTTGATGAATGG
>PFWI01000128.1:2153-8867 GCA_002791075.1 bacterium (Candidatus Ratteibacteria) CG_4_9_14_3_um_filter_41_21
GTTTAAACTGCTTGATGAATGGGGTCTTGATCTCTGCATCCTTGCCAACTTCAATCAAAGTTTTGCCAATCTTTCTGCTCAAGCATTCTGCGAGGAAATCCTGAAGAAAAGATTGGGGATAAGAGAAGTCGTTACCTCTTCTTCTTTCAGGTTTGGAAAGGATAGAACCGGAGATATAGAACTTTTAAAGAAACAAGACATTTCGGTGAAGGTAATAAAACTACTAAAGGTAAAGGATGAAGTTGTCAGTAGTACTTTGATTCGCAATCTTATTAAACAGGCAAAACTAAAAGAAGCAGTAATTTTTCTCGGTCGTGATTTCTCTGTTCTGGGAAAGGTTATCCCCGGAGAAAAAAGAGGGAGAGTCCTGGGATACCCAACGGCAAACTTAAAAGTTGTTTATCCTCTAAATCTTCCTGGCGGCGTCTATGCGGTGAGAGCAGAGGTAAATGGGAAAGAATATAATGGTTTAAGCAATATTGGTTTTCGCCCCACGTTTAATGGTTCTGCCGAGCATCCAACAATGGAAGTCCATCTTTTTAATTTTGCCGGAGACCTGTACAATCAGAAAATAAGGATTGTTTTCAAAAAAAAGATACGAAACGAAATTGATTTCTCCAAGAACAAATCATTGTTGTTGAAACAGATAAGAAAGGACAAGGAAAAAGCTAAGAAAATTCTTGCAACCGCAGATACACGCAGATGTCATTCTGAGGCATTAGCCGAAGAATCTCTCTTTTCAAAGAAGTATGGGATTGCCACGTCCGCTCAGAGAGTGGACTCGCAATGACAGCCGTGCTGTCATCTGTGTTAATCTGTGGTTAGAATCAGAAAGGAGTTGTAAAAATGGCAAAATATGTCTATTTTTTTGGTGGGAGAAAAGCAGAAGGCAACGGAAAAATGAAGGATCTTTTAGGCGGAAAGGGTGCCGGTCTTGCGGAGATGACCAATAGCGGAGCAACGGTTCCACCGGGATTTACCATTACTACGGAAGCTTGTGATTACTTCTATCGGCATCAGCAATCTCTGCCTTCAGGATTAAAACAGGAAATGGAAAAAAATATCCGAAAACTGGAAAAGATAATGAACAGGGAGTTTGATGATTCGGCAAATCCTCTACTGGTTTCCGTTCGCTCGGGAGCGAAATTTTCTATGCCCGGGATGATGGATACTATCCTGAATTTAGGGCTTAACGATAAGACCATCAAAGGTTTGATTAAAAAGAACAATAATGAAAGATTTGCCTGGGATGCTTATCGGAGATTGATTCAAATGTTTGGCAATGTGGTGATGGGAATAGAGAAGAATAAATTTGAAAGATTGCTGGATAAAAAAAAGGAGGAAAGAAAAGTTAAATTTGATTCTGAATTATCCGAAGAGGATTTGAAGAATTTAGTGGAAGAATTCAGGAAAGTTTACCGGAAAGAGACCGGGGAAGATTTCCCCCAGGATTCATTAAGGCAATTAACAATGGCGCGCGATGCCGTTTTTAAATCCTGGAGCAATCCGCGAGCAATCACCTATAGGAAACTAAATAAAATTCCCGATAACCTGGGAACTGCGGTCAATGTTCAGGTAATGGTTTTTGGCAATATGGGGAATGATTGCGGAACAGGGGTTGGCTTCACGCGTAACCCATCCACGGGAGAGAAGAAATTTTACGGAGAATATCTGCTTAATGCTCAGGGAGAGGATGTTGTCGCCGGGGTGCGGACGCCTTCCCCGATAGAAAATCTAAAAAAGGAAATGCCTGAAGTTTATCAAGAACTAAAAGATATTACTACAAAACTGGAAAAACATTATCAAGATACCCAGGACTTTGAATTTACGGTTGAGAATGGAAAATTATTTATGCTTCAGACCAGAACCGGTAAACGTACCGCTTTTGCTGCGGTGAAGATTGCGGTAGATATGGTAAAGGAAGGTCTCATCAGCAAGGAAGAGGCCTTAATGCGTCTTGCCCCTGCGCAGATTGACCAACTCCTGCATCCCATTCTTGACCCTAAAGTAAAAGTGGATGTAATCGCCCGGGGCTTGCCTGCTTCTCCGGGAGCCGCCAGCGGAACAATTACCTTTACCGCGGAGGAAGCGGTAGAGAAGAGTAAAAAAGGACCGGTAATTTTGGTGCGGCAGGAGACCTGCCCCGATGATATTCATGGAATGGACGCCGCCAAAGGAATTCTCACGGCTAGAGGGGGGATGACCAGCCATGCGGCAGTCGTAGCCAGAGGAATGGGGAAACCCTGCGTTACTGGTTGTGAAGTCCTGCAGATTTCCGAAGAGGACAAGGAGATTATTGTTGATGGAAAGACGATTAAGGAAGGTGCCTGGTTAACCATTGATGGGGGAACCGGAAGGGTCATCTCAGGTAAAGTTCCTACGGTAAAGCCGTCTCTCAGTGGTGACTTTGGCGTCTTGATGAAGTGGGCGGATAAAATCCGAAAGTTGGGTGTGAGAGCCAATGCTGATATCCCCCGGGACGCTAAAACCGCTATAAACTTCGGCGCTGAGGGCATTGGTCTCTGCCGCACGGAGCATATGTTCTTTGCTCCCGAGAGACTGCCCATAGTGCGAAGAATGATTCTTGCCGATACAGAAAAAGAGCGACAAAAATCTCTTGACGAATTACTCCCGCTGCAAAGAGAAGATTTTCTGGGTCTTTTTAAAGAGATGAAGGGCTATCCGGTGATTATCCGCACGATTGACCCTCCCTTGCATGAGTTTTTACCCAGGCGGGAAGAACTGATGGTGGAGATTGCTTTGATGAAAGAAAGAAAAGAACCGGAAGCAAAGATTGAGAAGAAAGAGGAGTTATTGGCGAGAGTAAACCAATTGCATGAGATGAATCCAATGCTCGGGCACCGGGGCTGCAGATTGGGAATTACCTATCCGGAAATTACCGAAATGCAGGTGCGGGCAATTATGGAAGCGGCTTGCGAGTTGGCAAAGAAAGGTAAAACGGTTTTGCCGGAGATTATGATTCCCCTTGTTGGCCACATCAACGAATTCAAAAATCAAAAGGCAATTGCGGTTAAAGTTGCTAAAAGTGTAATGAAAAACTACGGAGTAAAAATTAAATATTTGGTAGGGACGATGATTGAGATTCCGCGGGGCGCAATTACCGCCGATGAAATTGCTACCGAGGCAGAATTTTTCTCCTTTGGCACTAACGACCTTACTCAGATGGGGTTTGGTTTTTCCCGGGATGATGCCGGAAAGTTCATTCAGGACTATCTCTCCAAGGGGATTTTAAAATCCGACCCTTTCCAGACGATTGACCAGGATGGAATAGGGAAACTGATAGAGATGGGAATTAAGCAAGGAAGAAAGACAAGAAAGAACTTGGAAATTGGTATCTGTGGTGAGCACGGAGGAGACCCGGAATCGGTAAAGTTCTGCCACCAAATAGGAATGGACTATGTCAGTTGTTCTCCCTTCCGGGTGCCGATTGCCCGACTCGCCGCCGCCCAGGCGGTACTGGAAGAAAAGATTTAACCAGCAAGAATACCAAGTCTCAAAGAACACAAAGAAAAGACTAAAATAGCAACCACGAATTTCTCGAATTTTACGAATTATTAAAGAGTAATAATAAAAGAATAAGTCATTGCGAGCGAAAGCGAAGCAATCTTATGAGATTGCCACGGGACGGAGTTTACACTGAACGAAGTGAATGTGTCCCTCGCAATGACACTTCGTGTCAGTTCTTAATTAGAGAAATTCGCGTAATTCGTGGTTAAAGTATTTTATTTCTCTGTGTCTTTGTGACTCTGTGGTGAATATTATGAAAATTTTAGTGATTGGGGATATTGTTGGTAAGAGCGGAAGAAAGGCCGTTGAAGATATTATTCCCTCTCTGAAAGAGGAAGAGGAAATAGATTTTGTTATTGCTAATGGAGAAAATAGCGCGGGTGGTTCCGGCATTACTCCTAAAATTACCCAGGAACTTTTAGCCTGCGGGATTGATGTGATTACCACTGGAGACCATATCTGGAAAAGAAAAGAGGTTTTAGAAATTATTGACCGGGAACCAAGATTGTTGCGGCCGGCTAATTATCCTCTTGGTGTCCCCGGGAAAGGTTCGGTGGTTATTGCCGCCGGCAATAAGGTGAAGGTAGGGGTGATTAATCTGCTGGGAAGAATTTTTATGAAACCTCTGGAATGCCCCTTTCGCACTGCGGAGGACGAAATAAAAAAAATTTCCCAAAGCACAAAAATTATTATTGTTGATATTCATGCGGAAGCAACCTCTGAGAAGATAGCTCTGGGCTATTTTTTAGACGGGAAAGTTTCTGCGGTTATTGGGACGCATACTCATGTGCAGACCGCGGATGAAAAGATTCTTCCCCAGGGGACTGCCTATATTACTGATATCGGTATGGTTGGTTCATCTAATTCTGTTTTAGGCAGGGAAATAGAGCCAATCATCAAGAGATTCCTGACCGGATTGCCCACGCATTTCGGTATCGCTGCAGAAAATACTGTTCTTTCGGGAGCAATTCTTGAAATTAATCCGGAAACTGGAAGAGCATCTAAAATTCAACGAATCACCTACCAGAGTCGTTCAAACTCATCCTGATAGATTGAGCAAATTTCAGGGCTTTCCAGAATTAAGATATTCTCCTCATTTTTCTCCTCTGCTCCCCGGGTGGGATTGTAGGAGCCGGTAATCAAAATTTTGTCATCAATAATAAAAAATTTATGGTGCAGAAGATAAAAATTATTGTCCCATTTTACATCCGCTTTAATATCCTTAAATAACCAATATCGGCAATAAGGGCTGAGCCCTTCTCTCTCCATAATCCCCTTTACCTTTATTCCTTCATTGAACTTCTTGACTATTGCATTAGCAATTTTTCTATTGGTAAAGACAAAGGTGGCAAAGTAAATACTTTTCTTCGCCTTTTTTATTCTTTTGATAATTGCTTCCTCGCAGCCGCCATTCGGTGAGAAATAGGTCTCAATCTTGATATTATTAATCCCCCTCTCCTTCCCTTCCTCTCCCTCAAGGGGAGAGGATAAGAGGTGAGGGAACGGGGGAGGAGTTAGGTGGGGGTGTATCTTAACGATAGAGTAGGGTGGTTTTAAGGAAGAATAATAATTTCCTTCCCACATATTTTTAAACTTTGCTTCAAAATTCTCGGCTAACTGAGAAGAGTTAATAATGATGACATTATTATCGTCCTGATAAGCGGCTCCAGGCGTAAGGTTAAAAGAGCCGGTCCAGACAATTTCTCCGTCAATAATAATGAATTTATGGTGCATCAACGCGCTCTTCCCTCTGTCGGTAATGACTTTTACGTCAATCTTTCTTTCCCGTGCCTTTGAAAGCGCTTTCACCACTGAAGGCAAACTAATCTCATAGCAGGCAAGATGAATACTTTTTTTACTTTTACTAATCAAGGAGATTAATTCAGCGGGAATATCAATCTGGCTGGAGAAATAGATTTTTATATTGGCTATCTTGGGAGGTCTCTCCAGACCTCTTTTAAAGCAGGAAGGAAAAAGGAGGAGAAGAATTACCAGGAAAATAATCTTTTTCATTATTAAACAGCGCAGGCTAAAGCCCTGCGGCTACCGGTAGCCGCAACCTTCAGGTTGCGCAATTTCTATACAATTAAATTATATGCTAAAATGAAGAAAATGAAAATTATTATTGCGCCTGATTCTTTTAAGGGAAGTTTATCCAGCATTGAGGTAGCCGATATCATTGAGAGGGAAATTAAAAAAATTTTGCCTGAAGCAAGAATAAAGAAATTTCCTTTAGCCGATGGAGGGGAGGGGACGGTAAAAGCGCTGGTAAATGCTACTCAAGGAAGAATTATTTCTTGTTACGCGAAGGACCCCTTAGGAAGGAAAATCAAAAGTTTCTTTGGCATTTTGGGGAACAAAAAGACTGCGGTTATTGAGATGGCGTCTGCCTCCGGATTACCTTTGCTTTCCCTGAAAGAGAGAGATCCCTTGCTTACCACGACTTATGGGACCGGGGAGTTAATCAAAGGGGCACTTAATCAAGGTTGCCGAAAGATTATTATCGGAATCGGGGGAAGCGCAACCGTAGATGGAGGAGCAGGCATGGCTCAGGCGCTGGGGGCAAGGCTGCTTGATAAGAATGGAGAAAACCTGCCATTTGGCGGGGGAAATTTAGGGAAATTGGCAAAGATCGACTTATCTCTTTTTGATAAAAGAATTAAAAAAACTAAAATTATTATTGCTTCTGACGTGACCAATCCTCTTTGCGGCAAGAACGGAGCGGCTAAGGTTTACGGACCACAGAAAGGAGCAACCCCTGCGATGGTAGAAACATTGGAGAAAAATCTCTTTCATTATGCCAGGATTATCAAGAATGATTTAGGCAAAGAAGTGCTTAACCTTCCCGGAGCAGGAGCTGCCGGAGGATTGGGCGCAGGTCTTTGCGCTTTTCTTGATGCGAAAATGGAGAAAGGGGTAGAGTTAATCTTAAAGGCCATAAAATTTGAAAAGCACCTAAAAAATACCGATTTTGTTATCACCGGAGAGGGTAAGATTGATGCTCAGGTAAAGTACGGAAAGACGATTTTAGGAGTAGCAAAATTGGCCAGGAAACATAAAATTCCGGTAATTGCTCTTTGTGGAACTCTTACCGATGAAGCCTACGAATTGCATCGGTACGGGATTTCTGTTTTGGAAAGCATTATTTCTTCCCCGATGAGTTTAGAAGAGGTTATGAGGGGAAAT
>PFWI01000032.1 GCA_002791075.1 bacterium (Candidatus Ratteibacteria) CG_4_9_14_3_um_filter_41_21
TTGGAAGAGGAGTTTTAGAAGCATTAGGCATAGGAGAAGAGTTAGAACCCAGCGACCTTGCCGCTCGAGGAAATTTCGCCAATATAGATGAAGAAGGGATAATTACTGATCGGCGCGCCGGAAGAATTAGCACCGCAAGGAATAAAGAACTCTGCGTTCTTCTGCAAAAAAAGATTTCTGCTCTGGAAGAGGTTAAACTCTCTTTTAAAGCGGTAAAAGAACACCGCTGCGTAGTACTACTTAAAGGCAAAGATTTAGTAGAGGGGATTTCCGATACCGACCCGCAAAAAGAGGGAGAGAAAACAAAAGAGGCAATTCCTTTAATCAAAGAGGCAAAAAAAACAGCCAGTTTAGTTAACAAACTTACCAAAAGAATAAATGAAGTTTTAAAAGGAGAGGCTTCCGCCAATACCGTTCTTCTACGCGGAATCTCAAAAATTCCTCATCTTCCATCATTTCAGGAAAAATATCTTTTAAGGAGTGCTTGTATTGCTACTTATCCAATGTACCGGGGATTGGCAAAACTTGTCGGAATGGAGATTCTGCCCACGGGAGAAACAATTAAGGATGAGATTGAAACCCTGAAAGAAAATTTTCAAAACTATGATTTCTTCTATCTGCACATTAAGAAAGGTGATAGTTATGGAGAGGATGGAAACTTTGAAAAAAAAGTTTTCGTCATTGAAGAAGTAGATACCTTTATTCCCGAAATAGAGCAATTGCATCCAGACGTGTTGGTAATAACCGGAGACCACTCTACTCCCTCTCTTCTCAAAGGACATTCCTGGCATCCCAATCCCTTCCTTCTTCTTTCCAAAAATTGTTTACCGGATAATCTTTCTAATTTCTCGGAGAGATCCTGTTGCCAGGGTAGTCTGGGGAAATTTCCGGCTACGCAAGCAATGGTTCTGATGTTGGCCAACAGCCTTCGCTTGAAGAAATTCGGAGCGTAGAAAATATGGCTTTTCAAAGATTTAGAGGAGGAATTTATCCCCGGGGGTTTAAGTATCTTTCAAAAGCCTCGCCGATCAAAAATTTACCTTTGCCCCAAAAAGTTACCATCCCCCTTCTTCAACATACCGGAGCAATCAACTACCCTTTAGTCAAGATAGGAGACCTGGTTAAAAAAGGACAGAAAATCGGAGATAACAAGAAATTTATTTCTGCTCCGGTGCACAGTTCTATTTCAGGAAAAGTTATTGCCATCAAAGAATTTTTTACTCCTCTCGGCAAAAAAGTGCCTTCAATTATTATTGAATCCGATAACCTAGATGAAGAATTTCTTTTAGATAAAATGGATTGGGAGAAAGAATCCATTGAATCTATTAAAGGTAGAATTAGGGAGTCAGGTGTTGTCGGCCTTGGCGGAGCCGCTTTCCCCACGGCGGTAAAACTTTCTCCCCCGGGAGAAAAAAAGATTGATACCGCAATTCTCAACGGCTGTGAATGCGAACCATATCTTACCGCGGATTATAGGTTAATGGTTGAAAAACCAGAAGAGGTCTTGGAGGGCTTCCAAATTATCCTTAAGATTTTAGGAGTTAAAAAAGGCTATATCGGGATTGAGGATAATAAGCCTGAGGCGATAAAGCAGTTGAGAGTTCAAAGCGACAAAGTCGTTGCGAGGGACAAAGTCCCGAAGCAATCTCTTTTTTCAATAAAAATTGTTGTTCTTCCCACCAAATATCCCCAGGGAGCAGAGAAACAATTAATCAAAGCAATTACTCACCGAGAGGTTCCTTCAGGTGGACTACCAATGGACGTGGGAGTGGTTGTCCAGAATGTTTCTACCGCTTTAGCCATTAAAGAAAGCGTTGTCGATGGCAAGGCGCTTATGGAAAGGGTGGTTACGGTTAGCGGACCCGTCGTGAAAAAACCAGGTAATTTTCGAGTAAGGATTGGCACGCCAATCTCAGAGTTAATCGTTGCATCAGGAGGACTTCCTTCTGATACAGAAAGAATTATCATCGGCGGACCAATGATGGGAATTGCCCAATGGACCACGGAGATTCCGGTAACAAAAGGAACATGCGGAATCTTGCTTTTGCCAAAAGAAAAGTTCTTTAAAGAAGAAATAGAGCCTTGCATCCGTTGCGGAAAATGCATTGAAATTTGTCCGATGAATCTTTTAGTTGCCGAAATTTCCAGATATGCAGAAAACAAGGATTGGAAATCAGTCAAAGAATTAAATGTTCTTGATTGTATGGAGTGCAGTGCCTGCGCCTACGTCTGTCCGGCGAAAAGACCGATTGTTCAATATATTAAATGGGCAAAGGAACAGTTAAAAGTTCAAAATCAATAGGACGCAGATTAACGCAGATACACGCAGATTAAATTCAGTAGTAAGTGATAAGTACTAAGGAATAAGTAACTTAATACTTAATGCTTAATACTTAAGTTTGAATACTTACTTTAATCCTGATTTTATCCTGATGTTATCCGTGTCCAAAAAAGGGATATGAAAGAAAAAACATTCTCTTTAGCAGTTAGTCCTCATATTAGATCTCAAGAGACGACGGCAAAAATTATGTGGAGCGTGGTAATTGCGCTCTTGCCGGTATCCTTTATGGGAATTTACCTCTTTGGCATACATAGTCTTTATATTATTCTGGTTAGTATCATTGCCGCGATCAGCACCGAAGGACTATTTCAGATAATTACCAAAAGGAAAATTAGAATTTTTGATGGTAGTAGTGTTGTCACCGGAATTCTTTTAGCCCTTATTCTTCCTTCAACGGTTTCTCTATGGATACCGGCTTTGGGTAGTTTTTTTGCTATATTTTTAGTCAAAGAACTTTTTGGCGGTCTGGGACATAATATTTTTAATCCTGCTTTAGCAGCCCGGGCAATTCTCCTAGCTTCCTTCCCATTAATAATGACCTCCTGGGTATCCCCATTTGATGCCATAAGTTGCGCTACTCCTCTGGCGATTGTTAAAGAGAATCTTCTTTCTCCTCTTCCCTCTTATTTCAATCTTTTTATCGGAACAAGGTCCGGATGTATTGGGGAAACCAGTACTTTAGCGGTTCTGCTCGGAGCTACCTTTCTCTTCTTAAGAAGAATTATCTCCTGGCATATACCGGTAACTTTTATGGCTACGGTTGCTCTTTTCTCCTTGGGCGCGGGAAAGGACCCTTTATTTCAAGTTCTCTCCGGTGGCCTTATTTTAGGCGCTTTCTTTATGGCTACCGATTACACCACCAGTCCCATCACCAAAAAAGGGCAAATTATGTTTGGTTTCGGCTGTGGAGTTATTACTTCTTTAATCAGATTCTGGGGAGGTTATCCTGAAGGGGTTTGTTATAGTATTTTATTGATGAACTGTTTAGTTCCTCTGATTGACCGGTATACTTTGCCAAAAAGATTTGGAGAAAAGCAACCACGAATTTCTCGAATTGTACGAATTAAAGATAAAAAATAAATGTTCTAAATTCGGGTAATTTGGGTAATTCGTGGTTAGAGAAAATATGAAGAAGGAACTGATTAAATACGGGGTTTTACTAATGGGAGTCTGCGCCTGTTCCGGGCTCTTACTGTCAGGGGTTTATAAACTAACCGAAAAGAGGATAGAAAAGCAAAAAATCCTGGAGGAAAAATTAGCCTCTCAAGAAGTTTTCCCTGAAGCAACAGCCTTTAGGAAAGAAACAAAAGAAGGGGAAACTATTGAGATTGGATTAAAAGACGGAAAAAAGGTAGGAGAAGTCTACCTGGTCACAATCCAAGGTTACAGCGGGGAGATTAAATTAAAAGTTGGAATTGATTTAGAAAGAAAGATCACCGGAATAAAGATTTTGGAATCTTTTGAAACCCCGGGTTTAGGTGCCAAAATTAAAGAGAAAAAATTCCTGGACCAGTTTCAGGGAAAAGATAAAGAAAAACTTTATTTAAGAAAGAAAAATCCTTCCGGGGAAATTGATTCTATCACCGGCGCTACCATCTCCTCTTCCGCCGTTGTTAATGCGATCAGAAAAAGATTATCCCCTCCTTAAGTTTTAGATTTTCAAGAATTGTTTTTTGAGCGGGAAACGGGATTCCTTCTCCCTCGTCGCTACTCGCCCCGGCCCGCCTCACATCTGTAGCGGGCGTGCCTAACTCGTTGCTCTTTATTCATCGCAACAGGCACCCTCATCCGAAGCCGTTGCGAGAGCCGATTCAATCGGCTCGTGGCAATCTTTCACTTCTTTGAAAGGAGAGATTGCTTCGCCTTCGGCTCGCAATGACGTAAAAGAGAGCGGGAAACGGGATTCGAACCCGCGACTTCAACCTTGGCAAGGTTGCACTCTACCACTGAGTTATTCCCGCAATGATTGCAACAACTCCTTCATATCCTCTGGTAAAGGAGCAATAAAGCTTAGGTAATTTTTGGTCAAAGGATGAAGAAAACTAATGGAAGCGCTATGTAACGCCTGTCGGCCGATAGAATCATCAATTTCAGTCCTTTTGCCGCCATATTTTCTATCTCCGATTATAGGATAACCCAAAAAAAATAGGGTTGCGCGAATCTGATGAGTACGTCCGGTCCTAGGAAGAACCTCTAAAAAAGTTGCCTGAGAGAAGGTCTGCAAAACTTTAAATTTAGTAATTGCTTCTTTTCCTTCCTTAAAGGTTAGACCCCGGGTAATTTGATTCCCTTTTCGGCCTAAGGGAATTTTAAACTCTTCTCCATCAAAGGGAAATTTTCCTTTTACTACCGCCAGATATTTCTTTTTGATTCTTCTTTCTTTAAATTGTTTTTTTAAAGAATAATAGGCAAGAGCATTCTTGGCAACCAGCATTATTCCCGAGGTATCCTTATCTAATCGATGAACAATTCCGGCCCGCTCGAGTTTCCGGAAACCTTCCCAGTAATCCAGGAGTTTATTGGCAAGAGTGCTTCGGGAAGTTTTTTTACCAACCGGGTGAACCAGCATCCCAACCGGTTTATTTACTACCAGAACCGCTTCATCTTCATAGATAATCTTCACAATATCGGCATCAGGAGATGCCTCCCATATTACGAGAAAGATTTTCAGGTCTTAACTCTTAACTTTAAACTTTTAACTCTACACTTTCTTTCTAGCGGCTTCCCGGATAAGATTTTGAGCAATAATATTTCTTTGAATCTGGTTTGTTCCCTCATAAATCTGGGTAATTTTAGCATCCCGCATCATCTTCTCGATGGGATAATCCTTCATATACCCATAGCCGCCAAAAACCTGAAGAGCATCCACCGTTACCTTCATTGCCGTATCGGAAGCAAAAACCTTACAGGCAGCCGCTTCCTTACCGCAATTCTTCTTTCCGGAATCAATCATCCTGCAAGTAGCATAAATCAAAGACCTGGCCGCCTCTATCTGAATGGCCATATCGGCTAACATATGGCCGATTGCCTGAAAAGAAGAAATTGGCTTTTCAAACTGGTAGCGGCTTCGCGCATAATCTACCGCAGCATCCAACGCACCCTGGGCAATACCTAAAGCCTGGGCGGCAACTCCCGGCCGGCTAACGTCAAAAGTCTTCATTGCGACAATAAAGCCCATTCCTTCTTTCCCTAAAATATTTTCCCTGGGAATCCGGCAGTCGTTAAAGACAAGTTCTCTGGTAGTTGAGCCGCGAATACCCAATTTATTTTCCTTTTTGCCAAAGGTGAAGCCGGGAGTATCTTTCTCTACAATAAAAGCGCTGGCTCCTCTGGCTCCTTTCTTTTTATCGGTGAGAGCAATCACCGTATAAATTTGCGCCTCCCCGCCATTGGTAATCCATTGTTTGGTGCCATTGAGGATATAACTGTCTTTATCTTTGACTGCGGTGGTCTGGATAGCGGCAGCATCACTGCCCGCAGCCGATTCGGTGAGCGCAAAACCGGTAATCTTCTCCCCTCTGGCTAAAGAGGGAAGATATTTTTTCTTCTGATTTTCGCTTCCAAAGAGAAGCAGGGGAAACGTGCCCAGAGCAGAGGCAGCCAGACAAAGAGCAATGCCTCCGCAAACCCGGCTTAATTCTTCAACAACAATAGAAAGTTCCAGAGTTCCATAACCAAGTCCCCCATATTCCTCGGGAATAAAGAGAGCGTAGATGTCGCTTTTGGCCAGGACCTTCACAATTTCCCAGGGAAACTCCTCTGTCTCATCATAGCGGGCTCTCACCGGTTTGATCTTTTCTTGAGCAATCTTACGCGCTAAATCCCGGACCATCAACTGTTCTTCATTTAAAAGATAATCCATATATTTTCCCTTATTTAGCTACGAATATACATGAATATACACGAATTAAAAAACAATATTCACCACAGAGTCACGGAGGACACAGAGGAAGAAATGAGAGTTCAAAGTTAAAAGTTTAAAGTAAAAGTTTCTACTCTTGACTCTTTACTCTCAACTCTAAACTGCTTTTTAATTTCTTTGTAGTTCTCTACTGTATCTCGGTGTCTCCGTGGTAGATTACTTTTGTGTTCATTCGTGTTAATTCGTGGTTGATTTACTCTTTAAATTTTTTAATAACAATTGCAATGTTATGGCCGCCAAAACCAAAAGAATTAGAAATTACTGTTTTTACTTCTTTCTCCCGCGCATAATTGGGAACATAATCAAGGTCGCATTCCGGGTCAGCCACTTCATAATTTATGGTTGGGGGAATCAGGGAATTTTCAATTACCAGAGCAGAGACAGCCGCTTCTACGGCTCCTGCAGCACCCAGCATATGACCGACCATAGATTTAATGGAACTCACCGGTATCTGGTAGGCATAATTGCCAAAGACTTTTTTTATGGCTTGTGTTTCGCTCTTATCATTGAGAAACGTTGAGGTTCCATGGGCGTTAATATAGTCTATTTTTTCCGCTCTGATTTCGCTATTCTCCAATGCTCTTTTCATAGCTAAAAATGCTCCCTTGCCATCGCTTGGAGGCGCAGTCATATGGTAGGCGTCTGCGGATAATCCCGCACCAGCAATTTCAGCATAGATATGAGCATTACGTTTTTTGGCGTTTTCTAAAGTTTCCAGGATAAGAATACCAGCTCCTTCAGCCATAATAAAACCATCGCGTCGTTGATCAAAAGGACAGCACGCTTTCTTCGGTTCATCATTTTTAGTAGAGAGAGAATGCGCACTACAGAAACCGGCCAATCCTAAAGGAGTAATACAGGATTCAGTTCCTCCAGCAACCATTACTTCTGCTTCTCCATTTTTCAGGAGACGATAACTATCAGCGATGGCATGGGCTCCAGAGGCACAAGCGCTAACCGTGCAATAGTTAGGGCCTCTAAAATCAAACTGAATGGCAATTTGGCCGGAAGCCATATTAGGAATAAGCATTGGGATAAGGAAAGGCGAAACTCTCCTCGGACCTTTCTCTAAAAGGATGGAATGTTGTTCTTCAATAATCCGAAGTCCTCCAATGCCGGCGCCAATAATTACTCCAATCCGTTCTTTATCTATTCCTTCAAGGCAAGCATCGCTTAAAGCCTCCCTGGTCGCAGCAATGCTATATTGAACAAAACGTTCCATATGCCGGGCAGTTTTTCTATCAAGAAATAGGGAAGAGTCAAAATTTTTCACTTCACCGGCAATCTGGCAAGAATAGTCCTGCACATCAAAACCTTTGATTCTATCTATTCCGCTTTTTCCCTTAACTAACGCTTCCCAGGTTTCCTTTTTGCTATTGCCCACCGGGGTAAGCAATCCCATCCCGGTAATAACAATCCGTTTTTTCTCCATTGCGCGTAAAGAGTTACTTCTTACCAACAATATAGTTTATCGCATCTCCAATGGTCTTGATCTTTTCCGCATCCTCATCAGGGATTTCCAAACCAAATTTCTCCTCAAAAGCCATTACTAATTCTACGGTATCTAAACTATCAGCTCCCAGATCGTCAATAAAAGAGGCATTTTCCGTAACCTCATTTAAGTTTACTCCTAACTGCTCTACCGTAATTTCTTTTACCAATTTTTCTACTTCTGCTTTATCCATAATTTTTTCTCCTTTTCTTTTTTGGTACTTACGTAACAAACTACAGTTAATCTTCTATCCTCCTTTCGGGGTAAGGGTCTTGCATTTTTGATCTGCACACCCTTATTATAAGTATCTTCTCCCAAAACCGAAAGGAGGTTTTTATGGACAATCTGTTAGTAGTTGAGAAAGAGCAAACTGTTTCTAAGGGCAAGGGGAATAAGCCTCTCAACTTTGTTAAATGCCCCAGATGTGCTGAAGAGACAGCCTATAATGGCTTTCATCCAGCAACAGGATTACAAAAGTATAAATGCAAAGACCCAAACTGCAGATGCCAGTTTATTCCTGGGTTGCCTCATCGGCCAAAGGAGCCACGATACCCTTGCCCTCTCTGTGGAGCCAAGATGTATATCTTCAAGAACATCCCAGGAGCGATTAGACTCAGATGCGCCAACTACCGGAAGAAAGGGAAAGAAAGATGCACCCATAAGATCAATATCCCTTTACCCGGAGAGGAAGAGTTTAAAGTTTCCAAAGACCCAATAGAGGATCTGAAGAAAACCGTTGTTTCTAAGTTCTATTGGAACAAGATGGATTATTCAAAGGAGACAGTAAGCTTAGCCCTTTTCTTCGCAGCGGTAATAGGACTGCCTGCTAATCTCACTTCCTTTATCCTTTCCTATCTCTTCAGAGTAAATGCTTCTCATGATAGTGTTACTAGGTGGGCGAAGAAGTCTGCCATCTCTTTCCATAAGAACCTTGGTCCTTTAGAAGTACCCAAGACAGAGTCCCTTCACTTCGATGAAACAGGTTTCAAGGAAGATGGAAGAAAGACCTGGCTCTGGCTGGGGATGGAGAATACCTTTAACTCCATCCAGGGCTATCATTTCTCTCACCGGAGAGCAACTGAGTATGCAAGAAACGTTCTTTCTCGAAACCAGATTCCCCTTAATGAACTTAATAAAGTTGAGATTGTCACCGATGGTCTCTGGAGTTATGGCTCTGCTCTTGGAGATTTATTCTACAGTTCTCTTTAGAGAAACATCATGTTTATAGAGACTTTACTGAGTCCATTAATAACAACCGCCTGGAAAGGAAGTGGGGCTCTTTAAAGGACCTTTCCCGAAGGTTCAGAGGCTTCAAGAGTAGATTAGGTCTCTGGAGTTTTGTTACCAACCAGGTTTATCTCCATAATTACTTCTGGCCTCAAGAGAAATTAGGGAACCTTTCTCCGGCAGAGAAGGTAGGTCTTAAACTACCCCCTCAGTTTGCTTGTGCAAACAAGCAGAGGGGGAAGTATCTCTGCTCTTTCCTTTAACTAGTAGAGCGTTCTTCAAATAATGTTGTTATGGTTTGTCATTGCGAGCGACAGCGAAGCAATCTCATATCGTTATCCACAAAGGGA
>PFWI01000053.1 GCA_002791075.1 bacterium (Candidatus Ratteibacteria) CG_4_9_14_3_um_filter_41_21
ATTGTTTTTTGAATTCGATTAATTCGCGTAATTCGTGGTTGCTATTTTAGTTTTTCTTGGTGCTCTTTGAGTCTTGGTGGCTTTGTGGTTAAGTTCTAAACTATTCATTCATAGAGCAAAAAATGAAAAACATATTCTCAACTAAAGAAAGGATAAAAATTCTACAGGAAATCATTTTTAAAACTGACAGAATCAGTGTTAATAATATTGCCAATCAACTTAGATTAAGCAAAGGCCTTATTTCCAAATATTTTAACATCTTGGTAAAAGAGAGAATTCTTAAAAAAGTGCATAGCAAATTTTCTGTAGTCAATTCTCCATTAGCAAAAGGAATAAGAATTTTACTTAATATAAAAAATATCGAAATTAAGATATTCAAAAAATATCCCTTTATTGAGTCGGTGGGTTTATATGGAAGTTGCGCTAAAGGAGAAAATGCCGAAGATTCGGATGTAGATTTGTGGGTAAAAGTTGGGAATACCGGAGAAGAAGAATTAGCATCTTTAACTTCAGAGTTAGACCAGAAGATAGAAAATGTAAAAGTTTTATTTTTAACTGACCAGAAGATAGAAAAAATAAAAAAAGAAGACGCAATGTTTTACCATTCACTTGTTTTTGGCTCAATAATTTTGTACGGTGATAAAGATGGCATTCAAATATAAAGAGTGTATAGAAAAAGGCCTATTGAGAAAAATCCCTCCTTCAAAAGATAAATCCTTGCGTTCTATTAAAAAAGCAGAAAGATGGTTGGAGGAAGCCGAAAAAACATTTAAAACAGACTCCCTCAATTCCTCAGTTCTTGCTTCTTATATGGTTATGTTTCACTCGGCACGGGCTATTCTTTTCTTTGAGGGATTGATAAAATAATGGAAGAGAAAAAGTATATACCACCAGAAGAGAAATTTAAATATAAGGGTTTAAGTGAATCCGATACAAGAGTGAAGATTATTGACCCCCAACTTCACACTTCCAACTGGGAAGAAGAAGATATCAAAAGGGAATTCTATTTTAAAAAAGGGAAAGTGACAGTTGAAGGAAATGAAGCGAAAAGAGGGGAGAAGAAATTTGCTGGCTATCTTTTACTTTACAAAAGAGCTTTCCCTATTGCCGTAATCGAAGCAAAACACCGCATTGTGAAATATTTGGACTCACTTCAATCCAAGGTAAATGCTTTAAAGGAACTCCAATCCCAAATCCAAAAAGAAATAGAAGAGCTTAAAAAATCCATTTTAGACAAGGCATTTAAGGGGGAGTTGTAAAGTGATTTTGTATTTTGATAACTGTGTTTGGCTCAGGAAATTTGATAATTTAAAGGATGAAAAAATAGTAAATCAGCAAAGAGACATCCAAGAAATTTTAAATTTGCGAAGAGAGGGGAGGGTACAGATTGCTTCTTCTGATGCAGTTGAGGCTGAACTTATGCCACTTTTAGATAAGAATATGGAAAGAGAAAAAGAGAGAATCATGGCATTTGTTGACAAAAATTCAGATGCGAGATTGCCTACAGCATATAATCGTCTAGATAGTCCTAAGTGGGCTCGTTTAGGAGTTATGAGGCTTGCGGGAAAAGAAATGACAGAAAAGGTTAAAGAACTTATAAATCGCAGTTTTAAACATGATGATGCAGTTCATATTGCCACTGCTATTGAGGGCAAAGCAGACTTTTTTATAACTGTTGACGAGGATATTCAAAGAAAATCTCCTGATTTAAATGAGATTAAAATTGTTTATCCGTCTGAGGTATTGAAATATATAATAAGAAAATAAAAGAGGAATTAGTAAAATGAGCAAATATGATAGCCTGAAAATCTTAAAGAAAACAAGAGCGAGAGTTGAGCACCAATGTCAGAATTGTGGATGTTTAATTGATACCAGTGACTTTTATTATTCACTAGAATTAAGTGGAAGGATTCACTTTCCAGATTTTCGGAGGAGAGCCTTCTGTAAAGGCTGTTATGAAAAACATGGAGAAGAATTACTAAAGGTCATAGATTAAATTGACAAATTACAGGTTTCCTGGTAAAATAATAGGAGAGATTAAAAAAATATAAATAAACAAAGTCGAGCAAGCTCGACCACTACAACAACCGAATAATCTGTAGTGGCAGAGTTTACTATGCTTATACTTTAGTATACTTGAGCAAAATTTATGAATAAAGAAAGCTTGATTAAAGCGATTGAAGAAAGCAGAAGGTCCCGTTTAATTATTTATATCACCGGTGACCGACAACCTTTTAGCACAAAGATTGCGGATGACGTAATCCCTCTTCTTAATCGCCATTTAGAAAATCTGGGTCGCCTTCAAAAAATTAGTTTATTTCTCTATACCAGAGGTGGCGATATGGTAGCTCCTTTGAGAATAGTAAAACTTATTAGAAGTTATGCTCAGGATTTTGAGGTAATTATTCCCTATAGAGCTCATTCTGCCGGAACCTTAATTGCCTTAGGGGCAAACAGAATTTTAATGGGGAAATTAGGGGAGTTAAGTCCGATTGACCCTTCAACAACGCATCCTTTTAACCCTATTGACCCTCAAAATCCTCAGCGGAAATTGGAAATCAGCGTAGAAGATATTAATTCCTATTTCCTCTTAGCTAAGGAGAAAGCCGGCGTGAAAGACGAACAAATGGTCGAAATCTATAAGCAGTTAGGAGAAAAAATTCATCCTTTATCTTTGGGAAATGCTTATCGAGCAATCCGAATGGCTAAGCAAATTGCCGAAAAGTTATTAAAAATTCATATAGAAAATGAAGAAAGGATTAAGAAAATTGTCAATGCAGTAACTAGTGATATTTGTATTCACGGTTATCCTATAACCAGGGATGAAGCAAAAGATTTAGGACTTGAAATTGAAGAACCTAACGCAGTTCTGGAAAAGGATATTTGGGCTCTATACGATACTTATGCAAAAGAGATGAAACTCGGTATTCCATTCCATCCATCAGAGATACTTGGTAATAAAGAAATGGGAGAAATAATCTGTTCTGGAGCATACATTGAAAGCAATGGCTTATCAGACCAATTCACATTTAAAGGAAAAGTGCAAAAAGCAATACGCAACAATAAGCCTGCAATTGATATGCATCTTGACTCCCAAAAATGGGAGAGAATAAAATAGGAGGTAAAAATTATGTCCACAGTTTCGTTGGCTAACCAGATTGAACAAGAATCGGTAACTTCTAAAGGATTGGATTTCTTTTTTGGAGAAGATTTTACTTCCCCCCCGGATTTTAATCCATTTATCATTGATGAAAAATTTGTGACATTATTCATACCTGTATTTACAAAACCAAAGAAAAAACTTAAAGGGTGGGGACTTTTTAAAGGATTAAAAATTGAAGAAGAAGAAATAGAAGAAGCCAAAAAATCTCTTTTCCCAGAGAGAGAATTTTAACCCCTCTTATGAATTTTAATTGTCTTTATGAAACAATATGTAACAGATACCCATCCTTTACTCTGGTATGTTTCAGCCGATGCACAAATAGGCTCTAAAGCAAAAGTAATCATAGAAAAAGCGGAAGCCGGCGAGATTAACATAATCGTGCCGGCTATTGTTTTAATTGAAGCAATAGATGTCCTTAATAAAAAGCGGATAATTTATAATATAGGGGATTTCTTTCAGTGGATAGATCAGATTCCTCACCACGAAATCAAAAATTTAGATTTAGACATAATAAATCTGTATAAGGATTATTTATCGCCTCTTCCAAGTGTAAAATTAAAAAGCCACGATAAAATCATAGTTGTCACCGCTCAGTTTTTTAACAACCTGCCAATTATTACTAAAGACCCTGACATTCAGAAGGTTTATCCCACTATTTGGTAAATTCTCATACGAAATGAACTGGCCAAAAAAATTCTTAAGGAAATATATTCTAATTTATTGTCCGGAATTTCAAAGTTTAGTCCGCCAGTGAAGATTGGGCGGGCGGCTACAATATCAACTGGTTGGTAGCTGCAAAGCGAAGTTTAGCAGAGCTAACGCTCTGCGGCTACAATATCAACTGGTTGGTAGCTGTAAAGCGAAGCTTTGCCTAACTTATATTGAGAAGTTACAACATGGAAACAAAGATTATTCGCAGTTATAGGCGGAGAAGAACAATTAGCGCCCGGTTTATTGATGGCATCATGCATATCTATGCGCCGGCGGCTATATCCGATGAGAAATTAACCAAGGTTATTAATAATTTCAAAAGGCGATTTGAAAAACAAAAACTTAAAAAGGAACTGAAAACTAAGGAAAATCTTAATGAGGTGGCGCAGAAATTAAATGGAAAATATTTTGGAGGAAAAATTAAAATCGGCTCTATAGAATATGCGACTAATCAAGATAGAATATTCGGGAGTTGCAGCTGCCGAAAAGGAAACATTCGCATTTCCTATCGTCTGGCTTCGATGCCCCAATGGGTGAGAGATTATGTCATTGTCCACGAGATGGCGCATCTAATCCGGCCTGACCATAGTGAATCTTTCTGGGAGCTTGTCTCCGGCTATAAACTCGCGGAAAGAGCCAGGGGATACCTGATGGCGAAAGGGCTTGAGCCGAACGAAGAAGAGGATATAGAAATATGAAAATTCAGGTTAAGGTTATCCCTAATTCCAAAAAGGTAAAGGTGGAGAAGAACGAAACAGGGTCTTTAAGGGTCAAGGTTGATGCTGCTGCCAGAGAAGGAAAGGCGAATAAAAGGCTGGTTGAAATCCTGGCGAAATATTTTTCTAAGCCTAAATCGTCCATCAGGATTCTTAAAGGGCTTGCATCCAGAAACAAGGTAATCGAGATAGACTGAAAATCTGTTTGTAGCGGTGCGATTTATCGCACCAAAAAGTGGCATAAATTGCGCTACTCTACTATGCACTATCTTTAGTAGCAATATGCGGAAAGATTAACTTCTATGCAATGCTGACAGCAAATGCCACCGCTACATTACTTTCATACACCGTTCACTGAATATTTACGTTATGGGAAAATAAGGGGGTATTGATTATGTTTGATGTATCTAAAAAAAGATACCGGTTGAGAATTATTATTCCGGCCTATCCGGTATTTAACATTTATTCCCGCGTGGCTAAGGGGACTACCGCTCTGGGACCGGTATGTATCGCCAGCGTAGTGAATGAAATGGAAGGATGGGACGTGGAGGTGATTGACGAGAATAATCTTCGCCGCTACGGACCCAGAAGCGATTCTATCGGAGCCGACCATAAATTTTTACAGCGGGTAAGACCCGCGGATGTTGTCGGATTCTATGGCGGATTAACCAGCACCATACCCCGACTCTACGAAATAGCCCGCTTTTATAAAAATAAGGGGATGATAACTATTGCCGGTGGACAACATTTCGTTGAAGATAACATTGCCGAAGCATTGTCTTCCGATATTGACTACGTGGTTATTGGCGAAGGTGAAGAAACCATTAAAGAGCTTCTCCGGGCTATAGAGGGCAAAGAAAATATCAGCGAAGTGAAAGGCATCGCTTATCGCAACAATGGTAAGGTTATCTGCACTCCGAAAAGGGAGCCCCCGACGGATTTTGACCGGTTTCCCTTACCGGATTTCTCCTTAGTGCGTTACGCCAGGATTAAACTTTATCCTGTTGAAAGAATACGCGGTTGCGGTATGGATTGTGAATTCTGCACGGTTAAAGGCAAACCCAGATATGCTACCCCCAAGCGACTTCTCGAATGCATCAGCTCTCTTCTGGAAACCAGGGATGCCCGACACTTTTTTATTGTTGATGACCTTTTTGGACAACAGCGGGATGAGACAATAAGGTTCTGCAATATGCTCAGGGACTATCAAAAGAACGTGGGCAGAAAGCTGGATCTAAGCGTTCAGATAAGACTGGATAAAGCGCAAGACCCCGAACTGCTTTCTGCGATGCGCCAAGCCGGCATTAATATGGTTGCCATCGGCTTTGAATCACCTATTGAAGAAGAATTAGAAGTTATGAGAAAGCATATAAAACCTGAAAATATGGTATCTCTTGCAAGGACGTTCCATAACTTTGGATTCTTGGTGCACGGGATGTTTATCTTCGGTTACCCTTTAAAAGAAAGTGTGAATTTTAAAATATCGGCCAGGGAACGCATCAAGCGTTTTAAGAACTTCATCAAAAAAGCTAAAATTGATACAATACAGGTTTTGCTGCCGGTTCCTCTGCCGGGGACAGAATTAAGGCACCGGCTCCAAAAACAAAAAAGGATTTACCCGACCCGGGACGTAGGCTGGGAATACTACGATGGCAACTTTCCTCTGTTTGAGCCCGATGAACCTATGACTGCCGAAAAGATGCAAACTTGTATAAGAAAAATTATGGGTAAGTTTTATCAGTTTAAGTATCTCTTTATCTTAGGTTTAAACATCTTTTCTTTCCCCGCTTTAATTTTCTTTTTGTATAATATCAAAAAAGGATGGAGGAGATGGTATCGAACCTGGCGTAACAACCTGCTTCGCTATGGAGGCTGGGTCGTTACCAGGGGATGGACTGCCGAGTTTAAAAAAGGCACGTTCACCCGAAGATTACAAACCGCCCGAAGCTATTTAAAAGAGAAAAAGGAGGAGACAAGATGAATTTAGTGAATTTTTGGAGCGATTTTTGGAAGTAAATATGAATTACAAATTATCACCGTCAGATTTAACCTATTTGTTTGAAGGGTGTAAATATTGTTTTAGTTTAAAAGTAAAATATAAAATCCCTCAACCATCAATGCCTATGCCCGGTATCTTTAGCGCTATCGCAGGCAGGCAAAAGGTATTTTATGAGATGAAAAGGACAGAAGATTTCTGCAAAGATTTACCGCCGGGGACTGTAGAGTATGGCGAAAAACGGGTGCAATCAATGCCTATTAAGTTTAGCAATTCATCCAATACTTGTTATATTAGCGGACGTCTTGATTTAGTGGTCAAATTCAATGATGGCAGTTTTGGAGTGATAGATTGTAAAACCGCCAGTCCCTCGGAAACTAAAACAAAAATGTATGGCCGGCAATTAGAATCTTATGCATATGCCTTGGAAAATGCTACAGAAGGATATCCTTCTTTATCTCCAATCACCAAATTAGGTCTTCTTTATTTTGAGCCGATTGCGCTGGAGCAGGTAAATGAAACTCAACAGGCATTTAAAGGCAATCTGATATGGCATGAAGTTAGAAAGGATAGTAATGCATTCTTAGAATTTCTATCTGATGTTGTCGGGATATTGGATTCCGATGAAATTTATCCGCAAACATGTGAGCATTGTGAATATTGCAAGGTGGGGAATAAGTGTTTAGCCGGAAAACCAAAAGCATTTGAAAATGGATGTACTTGTTGTGCCTGGTGCGTTTATCGTGTAAAAATGAGAGAAATTGATAAAGATAATTCTGTGCCCTTGATTAATCCGAAAGTTGAAGATTCTCCACTATGTCCAATCTGTAACGCACATATGATTAAGAGAACCGGTAAATTCGGAGAATTTTGGTCTTGCCAAAGATTTCCTGATTGCCGGGGGACGCGAAATATAACTACATAGACAAAAGAACTTAACCACAAAGCCACCAAGACTCAAAGAGCACCAAGAAAAACTAAAATAGCAACCACGAATTACGCGAATTAATCGAATTCAAAAAACAATAATAAAGATTCTCTGACCGGAGATTTGTCAGGATTTTATTTTTACCTGAAAAAAGCGTGAAAAATGATATCTCAAATAAGAAAACCGCATAAACACTGGGAATTCGAGCTTCTCATTTTTAAAATTTTTAGCAAAGTGCAAAAAATCATAAAGATTTTATCTTTTCAATTTTCTGAATAATGTGTTCCAATGTTTGTTTGGAGATATATTCTGCTGGTAATTTGAGTATGTTGCGGTTGTCGGTTTTTACTAATCTCGCGGGCAATACTAAGAACTCTGTCCGAATAGTCTCTAAAGCAGCATTCTGAAATCTCGGTGGTAGGCAAAGTCTCTTGAACCAGTTGACGATGTTGTAAGCGAAAAGGAGTAAAGAAAAATAGGCCTGATTGGCATGGAAGTTGTTGGTTGGGATTCGGCCAAGAGCATAACTCTCTTTGAGTTCCCTGATAAGGACTTCTATGGTTGCTCGGGGTTTGTAGAAATACCAGACCTTTTCTGCTTTCAAAGGGAGATTGGTTACAAAAACTTGATAAGCATAGCGCTTTAAAGTAAAGAGGGTGAGTTGTTCTGAGTCTTTTTCTGGTAAAGGTCGGCGAATCACCACAAAACGGTGTGGTTTCTTCCAACGATACGGTTGATAGAGAAACTCGGCCGCTGCCCAGTCTTTCTTGAACCGGTGATAATGAAGACCCCATACTTTGTTCTTGATAGGAGGAGTCATCTTGGCTACAATACAGTAGCCAATATTTGCTTCTTCGAGGAGTTCGATGAACTTGTGATCGAAGAAACCAGAGTCTGCTCGCAGGCGAATACGATAGAGATACGGAGGAAGTTTGTCTAAACATATTTTTAAGAACTCTACCGAACCAGTGGAGGTGTAGACATTTCCTGGTCTTAAGATACCATGCCAGAAATCTCTGGAGTGAGATTCGAAGCAAAGTAAAGGATGATAGGAACGAGCTCCTCTTTTGCGGGGGTTGTAGCCTATCTCGGCTCCTTCGATAAACTTGCCGTAGAGGGTAAGAACCGAAGAATCGAAATCGAAGAGAAGACTGGTGCGAGGCTTGGGAAGATAGAACATCTTTAGCCTTAAGTAATCGTGAACCTTGTTGATACCCTGGATTGTTTTGGGGTTGACTCTTTTTAAGAAACGTCTTAAACTGCTGGAGTAAGGATAATTTTTCAACCCGACAATCTGTTGGAAAGCACCATTGCCTTGAAGAATCTTGGTCTTGTTTAAACGATGAATACCAGCAATCAAAGCATAGATGATGGCCAGGATTAATTCTACGGGATGATAGAGGCTGGAACGTTGATGAAAAAGAACCTTTTTCTGCAAATGCCATTTGAGTCTCAGCTTCTTGCAAAACTGATGAACAAGAAAGATCCCTCCAAAGTGAGTGACATTGCGTTCTCCAATAGAAATATGTAAAATTCTGATCCCTTTTGGCATCGGGCACAATGTTACTTTTTAAGTAGGGTTCTGCCAGAGCAGTTTTATTACTAACATTATGAACGGTTTTCATAAGAATTACAAGGTAATTCAGTTATT
>PFWI01000165.1 GCA_002791075.1 bacterium (Candidatus Ratteibacteria) CG_4_9_14_3_um_filter_41_21
TCTTTCTTAATTAAAAAAGGCTCTACTTCACCAATCAATTTTTCTGTGTCTACCTTTGTAAACAAATCCAGTAACCGTTCCCCCATCTCTTGCTTGTTTCTAATTCCCAGTTCCTTTTCTAAGTATTTATAATTTGGTTCAATCCTCTTAGTGAGATACCAGCCCAAATCATAAAAATCCCTTCCCAGCCGATAACCTCTCTTGAAAACTGCGCAAATTTTGCCGGCCATCATTGAAGAAATATCTCTGCGCAGGATAGGAAAAACCAAGTTATATTTATTAATTACTGAACTACTGAATTTGCTCTCAGGATTGGGATGAGTATCTATTTCGAACTTTATTGATAGAACCTCATCTCTATCGGGAGATAACCGAAAATTAAATAATAGGCTATGAAATTTTATCATTGATTTGTAAACAGTACCTTTTGTATTTTTGGTAAAGGTGCAATGAAGGGTTTGTTTCTCAAAATAACTGGAGATACCATCTAAAAATTTGCCGAATTGAAATTCTTCAGGAGGAAGATTGACCAGGTCAAAATCCAGATTTTGGGAATAGCGATTGGTATTATGTAAAATCCTCAGAGCGGTCCCTCCCAAGAAAACCAGGTTCTTTGCATCTTTACTTTTACTGAGACAATAAAGGGTATGAATCTGTAGAAATTCTCTAATGATATGGATTGATAAAGATTTAGGCTGAGCCTGGATTAAATTTCTAATGATGTCATCCATAATAGTTCAGACAGAAATCTATAAATTGTTTTAATTTCTTGACCTTGAACCTTTCAAGATATTTCTTCAATTTAACTATTTTTAATTTTTCCATATTTTGCAACCTTAATTCTTTTAGATAGTTTTCCTCAAACTTAACCCGGGAAAGATTGAAATAGAAATAGTCCAAAAAGCATTTCTCTCTATCGGCAATCAGAATATTATTAAAATAATAAAATCCAAAATATAATTCCTTTTTAATCTTGCGATAAATAAAATTACCCAATCCATTTTCGCATTGTTTGGTCTTATTAGGCGTCACAGAAGTAATGCCAAAAACGGCTTCAGGAATCAGGTTATAGAAACTTAAACCATACTCCAAACTTATATAAGAGGGCTCATAAATCTTATTCGCGATTAGCCCTAAATCTACATTTTTATTCTTATTCACATAGAGATTCCTGCGCAGTTTTACTATCCTTTGTTTTCTTTGCCAATTAAACAGATTTTGCTGGATGGATTTCAGGTTAAGTTCAGGAAAAAATATATTTATCTGCCCTGGACTAAAGGGGATATTTTTAGGAACCTTTTGTTCAAATTCTACCCAATTCATATTTCCGATATACTAAATTTTTTTAGTATTGTGGAAATTATACCACAGAAACTTCTTTTATCAAAAAAACAGGTGTAGTTGCCTGATTCATCAGGCGTATTTTGTTGTATGGAATTTCAAAGTTCCCCCGCACCTAATTAATTTCCTCCCCGGCCTGCCTCACATCTCGGCAGGCATGCTAAAACGGTGCTCCTTATTCGTCGCACCAGCATCCCCAAGGGGAGAGGATGGAGGTGAGGGGGCTAAGTTATCATTGCGAAGGAGCGGTAGCGACTGTGGCAAACTGACACGAAGTGTCACCCTGAGTGCTAACGAAGGGTCTCTCACTTCAAAGATTCACTCAATGAATTTTCTCATCCATAGTTCTAAATTCACCCAGCGCCAGATGCTTTGGCTAATGTTTTTCTTATCTTTGCAATGTGTCGCAAATGCTTTCTTTATGAATTCAACATTAAAATATGGTCTTTTCTGAAAACTCTTAGAGTGGATAATCTCTTCTATCGGTTTCTTCAAGGAGGTGCGAAACCAATTCTCCTCTGGCGTAGCAAAACCAATCTTATCCCTTCTATTTCTTATCTTTTCCGGAAGAATACCTTCCATGCTATTGCGTAAAACTACCTTTGTTGTGCCATAATGAATCTTCTGGGAAATCGGTAAAGAAAAGAGGAATTCCACCAATCTATAATCAAGAAAAGGGACTCTTGCCTCTATGGAAAATGCCATAGAATTTCTATCTTCATAATGAAGTAAAGATGGCAGACCATTATAAAATAAAGCTTGATAGAGAATGTTTTCTAAATGTGTTTTGTACTTTATCGGTAAGGAAGGATACTGGTATCTCTGAGTAAAATCTTCATTGAGCCAGTTTAACCCTGCTGTTTCTTTCCTGGTAATCTTTTTTACCTTTAATTTAACAGAATCAGGAAAGGTAAAGCCAATGGCCTGAGCCAAAGCAGGAAGAAAAGAAAGGGAATGATTACGGCAGTGAGAGATGAGCGTCTGAAGAAATGAAATAGGTCTAAAACTTTTCAATAAATCAGCAAGATAGTAGAGGTAGTAGGAATGATACCCGGCTAAGGTCTCATCCCCTCCCTGACCATCAAGCATCACCTTGACATTATTTTCTCTGGCAACTTTGAAGACCTGCCACTGAGCATATATACTGGTAGAGCAAAATGGCTCTTCCTGATGCCAGATAAGTTTATCTGAATCTTCTAACAAATCTTCCCCTTTGGGGAAAGTATAATGGGACTGAATGTTAGTTTTCTTAACAACCTCTTCAATAAACTTTCTTTCATCGTATTTTTCTTCTTCATATACCGCACTAAAACTTTGTTGCAAAAGATTATTGGCAACGCAGACAATAGAGGAGGAATCCAAGCCACCAGAAAGGCAGGTGCCTACTG
>PFWI01000028.1 GCA_002791075.1 bacterium (Candidatus Ratteibacteria) CG_4_9_14_3_um_filter_41_21
ACAGGCAGGCTTAATGACAAGGGGACAAAAACTGCTAAATTCTGGAGAGTTTTTCTAACAGAAAGAGAGGGGAGTGTTGTCTCTGTCGGCAGAATTATAACGTGGTTTACTGAGCTTTTACGAAAAAAGAGAAATCCTTAATGAATTCTGTAAGGTCTGTAAATATAACCGGAAATATGCCATTCGTATATTAAATGCACCAGCCCCCGAGACAAGGAAGAATAAACCGAGAAGAAAACGAGAAAAGATCTATAAGCCATACGGTTATATCTATTTTAGAGGTCATCTGGGAAGCATCGGATTATCTTTGCTCTCAAAGACTTAAAGCCGCCCTTCCTTTATGGATTCTCTGGGCAAAACAACGTTTTTCTATCACCCCCAAGATTAAAAGACAACTGCTCTCCATAAGCTCCTCTACTATTGACCGTAGATTAAGCCTTAAGAGAAGTAGAATCAAGAAGAAGATTTATGGTACCACCAGACCCGGAACTCTTCTTAAGCATCAAATACCAATTAAGACAGATAACTGGGATGTTACTACTCCGGGATTCTTAGAGGTTGACCTTGTCAGCCATAGCGGCTCATCGGCAGAAGGCAACTTTATTCATTCCCTCAATTGCACAGACATATATACAACCTGGACCGAAACAAGGGCCGTGATGGGTAGAGGTCAAACGATGGCTCTTGAAGCATTTGAAGATATCAAAGAGCAACTTCCATTTCCCTTAAAGGGAATTGATTCTGACAACGACGGTGCATTTATAAACTATCATCTTATAGCATTCTGCGATAGACATAAGATCCAAAGAGAAAAAATTAACCAGAATACAGAGTCTGGCAACTAAAATAACAAAATCTCAAAGAACCTATTCACATGAATATTCTGAAAAAGAAACTGTTCTTTATTCATCTATCCCATGGTTACATTCTTAAATGATTTGACAGGGTTCGCCAAGAAAAGTTACGAACATTATTAACACATTAAAGAGTAACTAAAGGAATGCTGATAGTTTTTTCTGGAGTAGAAAGAAGCTTTGTCTTCTTATCCATTAAGGCTAAGGATTCTGGAGGAAAATAGGTCTCTCCGCATTGTTTACAGACCTCGGCTTCTACATTTTCAAAGAAGATCATCTTCTCTCCCCAACGATGAAGATGATTTACTCTCTCTCTTGTTAATTTGCCTTTACAAAAATAACACTTTTCCATATTTACTCTCTCCGTTTTCGCCAATTAATCCATTCTTTCGGATCTGGTCGATAAATGGTAATAATTATTACCACAGTCTCTTGAGAAACTCCACAGACCAGATGAATTGGCCGTCCTTCTTTTGTAAAACCCAATATCAAACAACTGTGGCCTCGAGGGTCGTTGGGATAATCTTCGATAATTTCAGTATCTTTTCCAAGAATAGCCTCTTCTATTTCCTCTTTGGTTATCTGGTCAGCATCTCTCTCTTCTTCTGCGTGAAAGGTTAATCGGTAATTACATTTGCGTATTGAACTCTTAACAAACCCAAGAATTTCATCTGCCATATTTTAGTCTAACATAACCAAACCCAAAAGTCAAATTTTCCAATGGAATACAATCCCCAGTGAATAAACATCCCGAAACGAGCCTCTTTGAACCAGTCTATTCTTTCACTCTTTTTCATTAGCCTTTTTAAATTTTCAAAGCCCTGGAACAAAAAAACATGAATTCTATTTGACACTTACTTTGGGAAGTAGTAAAGTAATATTGGAGGTGATAAGGATGAATCCAAGAATTACCATTGATCCTGAGGTATGTAGTGGTGAACCCTGCATTAGAGAAACTCGCATTCCCGTACATGTGATCCTGAGTCATCTGGCTGCAGGTGAGGATGAGAAAACTTTATTGAAAAATTTCCCTAATATCACCCATCAAGATATATTAGCTTGCTTAGAATATGCTTCTTTTGTAACCACTGAAAAGGTAACTACTTTATGAAGTTCGTCGTGGATGAGAATGTGAGCCACGCTGTTGTTGAACAATTACGCACTCTTGGCCATAATGTAATTGCTATCTCAGAGAAGAGAGGGGTTGGAATCAAGGATTCCGAAATTTTCACACTGGTAGTACGTGAAAAGGCTATCTTCATCACCCGTGATGATCACTTTACTAATCCAATCCGTTTCCCATCTACTCGGACAGAAGCTATTATCTATATCCGACATGGCAACCTACAATCGGAGGAGGAAAGGAGGCTGATCGGGAAACTCGTGGAATCGTACGATCTTGCTGCACTCAAAGGTTCCTTAATCACTCTCTACCGAGATGGATTGAATATTCGCCATCCACGATAGTTTCTTCTTTAGAAATCTTCTCCCTATCCATCTCGGGCTAAGATGGAATACAATCCCCAATGAATAAACATCCCGAAACGTGCCTCTTTGAACCAGTCTATTCTTTCACCCTTTTTCATACTATTCCTCCCAATTAATCATATAGACCAATCCTTTTCAAAGATGTGAATGGAAGGCTAGCGCTTGTTTTATAAACTGAGTGCTGTCTCCAGTTTCCGTCTGGGTGAAAACACTCCCAGGGAGAACCGTATTCTTTACTTTTGCGATAATCCCCTTCTGTTAATTCATCAATATACTCATTGACCATTTTGCTAAATGATTCTTTATCGGCTTGATAAAGAGCATAGAAGACCCATCCTGAAGCTGTTCCCCAATAGGCGCCATTTTGGTATCGGTTGATCGGAGACCAGGCTTTCTCCCAGGCTGAGCTTTCACTGTAGTTCTCGGAGGTTAGAATCTGGCGGACGTTACCTTGATAGCACATTATCCCGGAGCGATAAGCATCACGAATAGCAGAAAGAGCATTCTTCTTTATCCTGCCTTCAAGAGCATCGATATAAATGGCATAGGCGGTTCCCCACACATCATGCTGTTTACATATGCCGGTTGTCGCATTTAGCCAGCCCGATGAAGTAGCAAATATATCTGGAATGTTCTTTTTAATCTTATCCGCTTCCTCCTGATACCGTTTTACTTTGTCGGTTTCACCTAAGTTTTCACAGATAGTTTTCATACAGAGGGCGGCACGGAATCTAAGTAGAGAAGCAAAGAGAAGATCGCCGGTCTGATAGACCGCATCAAAGAATCCAAAATTAACCCCTCTATCCTTTTCTGTAGTTACCACTATTCCCGTTGTTTTATCAAAGGGAGGAACAGAAAATGCTCTATCCAGTCGTTTAAGAAAAGGAACTCCATTGATCTTACTTTGAAAAAGAGTTTTATCCCTGCTCATCTGCAGATAATAATAAGCGCCATCTCAATAAAGTAATAGTTATCATCAAATGGAGGCTGATAGCCCCATTTCTCTCCACCCTGGTCAGGTCCTGAGGAATAGGTTCCAGGAAAGAAAACCGGTTCTCCATTTAAAAGAATGTGATCCGGGATGGCAAAAGGAGGAACTACCGCGCCAGTATCTAAATGCCAGGGTTCAGCACCTCTTTGACATTTAGCCGTCAGAAGAAGCATTCCTTTCAGTTCATCGGTGGTTATGAAACCACTTTCTAATGACATCGTGAAATCTCTTATCCAGAAGGCAGGATAGCAGGTTCTTCCACCCGGACGAATCAGAGTAATCCCTGTGGTATTTTCTGTTGGTATATTGGTTTCTTCTATAGGTATTTGAGCTTTGGGTAAGATACGGGATGCATCCACTACATCCTTTAGTAAATCCTTCAGAAAAGTAAGTTTCTCTCCCTTAATATTCATTGAATATCTTATGGTAAGGTCTTAATGAGCCATTTTTCTCTATAAATGCCATATATCCTGCAATAGTTACAGGCCCAGATTCTGGTCGGTGAGCGTCAGCAACCAAACTATGATGTAAAAGATGAACGAGCCAACCGATATTTCTCTTTTTTAATTCCCCAAGTTCAAAAGCAAGTGTCTCCGAACGCTGTTTATCATCAAGGGAACCCCAGCCGGTCTCAGTGGCCAGTAATGGCTTCTTAACCTGATGGGCAAAAACCACAGCATCATCTAAAAATTTTTTAAAGTTTCTTTTACCTTTGGCTCCAGTATACCATGGATAATACGGATGAATAGTAATTACATCAGAAATCGGCTCAGCAAGTTTAACGATTTCCATATTCGGCACCGTTCCGGTGCAAAGCGGTGCTTTAGCTCTCAACTCCTCACAGATTTGATAAATATAATTTAACCATTTCAGATAAATATTCTTCACTTCAGCAGAGTGAACGCTATTAAATGGTTCATTGCAAAGGTCCCAGAGGAAGATTCGTTTATCATGAGCATGGGAGCCGACAGTTGCTTTCAAGTATGATAAAAAGGGCTGAAATCCTGACCTTTTCTGGTTATTCCAATAGATAATCTGCTCCGGCGATATTCCTCCAAAGTCAGGATAACTATGCCAACCATTAAAAAGCACCGGCATAACCTTCAAGCCATATTTTTCTGCGATAGAAAGGGCAGTTTCAAAATTATTAACGACCTTCTTCCCATATCTTAAGAATGCATCATAAGAAAGCCAGATGCGCAGAGCATTCATTCTGGGAAAATATTTTTTTCCAAGACCCAATTCCTTTTCAATCTTAGAAGCATCAAACTTTTCTCCCCAGATTTGCAGACCATGGCTTCCATAACTGGGCTGATAGTTAAATCCCCGAATATGGGAAAATGTTTTTATTTTCATAATTCTAGAAGAATAATATCTTGAAGTTGTAACTCGGGAACAATTACTCTGTTTCCATTAATGATTTCAAATGATTTACCGCTCAGAGCAGACTTGGCCGATTGAATTAAACCGATATTTACTTTTAAGATGATATCCCTGATCGGAACTACTTCTCCCGTCCCACCTAACCAGACATCATTTGGAGGGTTAGGATACCGATAGGAAGAGCCGGGGTTATTATGTAAATGGGCTGCCCATATTTTATCCTTTTGCTCACGCACATTCATCGTAACTATTATTGGAGCTTCTATAGTGACTTTAGGTTCAACAATAGAAGTAAGAAGAGTCTTGAAAAACTGCTGCATTGCTGGAGTTGGTTTTTGAAGATAATTGGTAAAGAGGTCAACGCTGAAGTAAATAATATTTCCTTTCCCTATTTTCCGTTTCCAGAGGCCAGGATAGTTTTTTGTCTCTTTTTCTATTGTTGCTTTTATACGGTCATAGATTTTGCCCAATACCACCACATCAGAAGAGGGTTTAACCATTGTATGCGAAGTTTGCAAAGAGACATAGGGATATTCCCTGCAGGCTGATAGAAGTTTTTTATCCTTAATTTCTAAGGCTGGAACTCCCTTTGTCTTATCTCGGGAAACAATACCTAAAAGCTCATCAAGAATAGGTTTTCTATAAGGATATCCTAATTCATCTAATTCCCCAACTTGGTCGCAGGCGAAGAGAACACCGCCGGCCTCTACATATTCCTTTAGTCCCTTGGCCTGCTTTTTGGAGATACATACCATATTGCCTAAAATAATTATTGGATATTTGGAAAGATTCTCTTTCTCTAAGTGGTCTTCAAAGATAACTGATGACTGCAGGTGACTATGCAGGAGAATTTCGTTAGCACCATGAATCTCATCCCAGACCTTATTTGCATTGTTTTTTGCCCAGAAATCCATTGTTTGCTGTGAGGCTACAATGGCGGCATATTCAATAGTTCTGCCACCAAGATATGGAAAACGAGGAGCCGCTGCATTTTCCATCTCTTTTAAGACCAGCGCCGCTTGCTTTGCTGTCTCTCCAGTTCCACAGGAGGCAATACCCCCGGCGGAGATACAGCCTAATACCGCCTGCACCGCGGTTAATTTATCCGGGCAGGGAGCCCAGGCATTCCCGTAATTATGCAAAGGCCACCAGCTCTCTACTCCCTTTTTAAACCCATAGGCTTGATTAATCTTCATCTGAATGTCAGCCTGAAAAGGGAAAGCATCCAGTTCACTGCTCATAATGGCATTTAGTTTAATCTTGCGCATCGGAATAGCGGTATTCCAAGGCTTTAAAGGTCTTCTTCGATAGTTGTTAAAGCAAACAGTAGCTTCAGGTTTCACCACTTCAACCGCTTCTACAATGCGTTTCCACACATCCATCAGCACCTCATACCGCCAGTTTACCCAGATACGGAAATTATGACTTTCATAATCTACTCTTTCAGGTAAGTCTAATCCGGTATCTTTCTTAAAACGCTTACGACAAAAATCGCATTTGCAACCTGGCTGAAAATTAGTATGGTGGTTGCTAAATGTAGCGCCATCAAACCAAATACCATCAAAACCTACATCCTTCACTAACTCGATAGCAAACTTTGGCAAAAGTTTCCCGTAAGGGGAGTTAAAGCAGACATAGTTTACTGTTGCCTCTGGGTCTGGTTTGTAATCAAAATCTACAAACTGCATTCGCCAATCAGGATGTGCCTCAGCAACACCAGCTGCCATATTAAGTGGATACCAGCTGATTACTGGTCGGCCAACCTTATGTAATTCTTCAATTAGATAATGAAATGATTCAAAGTTAGCTTTTGGATGGCAGTTAGGATATACTTTGGAAGGAAAGAGTGCTCTACCAAGTGGGCTCACCCCGGAATGCCAGCTTGCTTCTACGCCACTTTTTAAGATTCCCTCAACTAAAGCATCAACATACTCTTTTGTCGGTGGTGCATCTCCTCTGTTTTCTAATCTCGTCGCACATTCTTCATATTTTTTCATAAATTTTTTCCTTTTTTACCTTTTTGAAAGCTTCATATATGCCTCATTTAATAAAGAGCATTATCAACCGGTGTATTGGGAGGGATATGATTGCCCACCGCCATAATGAATCCTGGGTATTCCTTTCCGATATCCATACAACGTTTTACCTCTTTATAGATGTCCTCCTTGGTTCCCAAAAGAAGAATTCGGGTATCGGCATTGCCCACAAACCCATGCGTTTTACCATATTTCTCGGCAAAACCCTTCATATCATTTCCCGGCTCCATCACCAGCATATTGGCACCACATCTTACAATATCATCAAAGAAGATATCATACTTCCCATCGGAGGTAAAGATGATCTTTTTCCCAGAAGAAAGAATCGGCTCCCATAATCTTTTATAGTAAGGGAAGATCGATCTTCTATACCAATCTGGATGAGTAACCGGACCACTTGTCCAGCAGATATCATCGTGACTCATAAAGACCTTGCAATCTGTTCTTGCCCAGGCGTCAAAGTATTGTTTAATCCAGTGATAGTAACTCTCAATAACCTTGTTGAATCTCTTGGAATCTTTACCGATTGCCAGAAGGAGCATCTCCCATCCAAAAATTTCAATTAATCCAGAAAAAATTGTATGATATACTCCCCCCATAGTTAAAGCAGCATCTCCCCAATAATCTTTAGTCTTTATATACTCAGCATTAAGTTCTTTAACCAATTCTTCCTGATTTCTTCTTTCATATTCCGCACAAGGGTCAAAGTTATATACCTCCTCCAGCGTTTTGAAGGGGCACTCTCTACGGGTATCAAAATCTGTTCCTCCGGCTGCATACTCAGCATGCCCCATTTTGGTTGTTTTCCCCTCTTTAAACCTATACCCACCAGGAGTCATCCACATAAAAGCATAATCCCATTTTTTCACAAATTCCTTCTTTGCTTTCTCTCGGTTTGCCTCAATAGAGGTATCAATTCCGGTTACTCTCTGAACCAATGGCCAGTGGTAACTTTGTGCTGAATATTCCGTTCTTGGAACCCTTGCGCTAAATTCCAAATTTATTGCCTTCCAACCGCTTTGGTAACTCACTTATAGTCTCCATATTCTTCTATAGCTCTAATCATAGTTAAATAATTCTCTACTGGAATATATTTCGCCACAAGGGTATTGCATCCAGCAATATAGCCACCGTTTACCATCCCTTGATTGAGCATATTCTTTGTCTCCTCTATAATTTCTTTTTTGTTTTTCTTAGTTAAATCAACTACATCCATATTACCCAGCAGAGAAATTTCTTTGCCGAATTTTTCTTTAATTTTACCTAAATTATTACATGCTTTCTCAATACCATGCAAAGCAGAAAAGCCAAGTTTAATGAGAAAGGGGATAACCTCATCTACCTTACCATCAGTATGCATGATATAAGTTACTCCTCTATCTTTTAAAATCTCCATTGTTTTCTCCGTGCGCTTAAACCACAACTTCTCAAAAAGTTCTGGCGAGACCATTAAACCATTCTTGTAGGCACAGTCATTATCAAGAACAATAAAATCTATTTTCACTTCATCCAAAATTCTCTTTAAGACAAGCCAATTATATTCCTCTACTTTATCCATAAATGCTTCCACTAATTTTAAATCATCATAGCAAGCAAGAGCAAAATGTTCAAATCCCATTGAGGTGCAGGTAGCATGGAAAGAGGAAAGAATATAAATGTGTGTGGCTAATCCCTCGTTGTTTGCAATCTTAGAGATTTTCTTTAAGTGAATTAAATTTTCTTCTAAAGAATCAAGAGGAAATTTCAAGTTTTCGTAATCCTTCCAGGTTCTCCAGGAACCACCGGCATAATGGCTACTGCCATTAGAAGCCTCTAAAGAAACTCCTCCAGAAAATCCAAAGTAACCTCCATTCACCGAACCCCAGCCGATCTTCTTGGCAAATTTAACACTATCTACTTCATTTTTAACTGGACGACCCAGAAAGTATCCCTCAATACCTTCATTCCCTCCCCACCATACCTCAAAATTAGGTACTCTATCAGGAATATTCCTCTTTAAAGCAGTAAGCAATCTTTCCTTTTGGTTCATTTCTCCCAGAATTTATCTCCTAAGACCACTTCATACATAGCCAGGACATTTTCTAATGGTGTGTCAGCATTAATATTGTTTGAGGAGCAGAAGATATAGCCTCCATTTTTTCCCAATACATCAACTGTATATTTTACTTTTTCTTTTACCTCCTCTTTTGTTTTTCTGGGTAAAAGTTCTACAGTATCAATTGCTCCTCTGAAAGTCAGTTTATCTCCGTATCTATCCTTTAAAAGTTTAATATCCATTCCCTTGGCTGAAACCTGAACCGGGTCTAAAATAGAGACATCTAAATTCAGAAGTTCAGGTATTACAGGATGGATAGAACCACAGGAATGAAAGGCAAATTTAGCTCCGTAATGAGAAAAGATTTGAGGAAAATCTTGATAATAAATAAGGACTTTGTTTTTGACATCATCTAAAGAAACCATTAATCCTTCATTAGTGCCAAAATCCTCATAGGCCATCACATAATCGATAGCACCATCAGCCGGTTCCAAAGGTAATGTCTTAAAATGTCTGGAAAAAGATTATGGCGTGAGGTATCCTATAGGGATAAAAGAAGTTGATAAGGGGAAAATC
>PFWI01000245.1 GCA_002791075.1 bacterium (Candidatus Ratteibacteria) CG_4_9_14_3_um_filter_41_21
CAGGATATATTATTGAGGATGATTAATGGCGAGAATCCAAATGCTTTTAAGTCGGTGCTTTCCAATGGGTTAACGGTAATCGGCCGGCAAATGCCTTCTCTCTCGTCAGTGGCAATGGGCATCTGGATTGGGGCCGGCTCCCGCTACGAGACCGCAAAAATCAATGGCATCAGCCATTTTTTGGAGCATCTGCTTTTTAAGGGAACCAAGAAAAGGAGTGGTGAGCAATTAAAACAAGCCATTGAAGGGGTCGGCGGCTCTTTTAACGGTTTTACTTCCGAAGAGGCCACCTGCTATCTGGTTAAAGTAGTCAATAAGCATACTTCTCTCGGGCTGGACGTCCTCTCGGATATGGTGAAAAACCCTCTTTTGAAAGAAGCCGACATCGAGAAGGAAAGGAGGGTAATTATCCAGGAGATTAAGATGTACGAGGACCTGCCCTCCCATTACGTCCACGAACTCTTCGGGGAACTCCTCTGGCCCGACCACCCCTTAGGCAGAAACATTGCCGGAACTCTCCAATCGGTCTCAAGCATCAAAAGAAAAGCGCTCCTTGATTACTGGGAAGAATATTATCAAACCGGCAATAGCGTTTTCAGCATTTCCGGAAACTTTAAAAAAGAAACTATTCTCAGCCAGATTGAAGGTTATTTTGGCAAAATAAAAAAAGGGAAGCGCAAGAAATTCCTGCCGGCAAAAAGAAAAATAAACCACCCTCAAATTAAGTTGAATTTTAAGGAAACCGAACAGGCTCATCTTTGTCTGGGAGGGATAGGGCTCTCGCGAAATCATCCTGACCGTTATACGCTGGAGCTTTTAAGCACAATCTTGGGAGGCAATATGAGCAGCCGGCTTTTTCGGGAGGTCAGGGAAAAACGCTCCCTGGCTTACGCCATCAGAGCCGAAAGCCATCAGCAGCATGATACCGGGGCTTTTGTCGTCAGCGCCGGGGTCGCTCCGGAAAGGACCAAAGAGGCCCTTCGCGTGATTTTGAAAGAATTGAAGAAAATCAAAGAAAAAAACGTCAGTCCGGGGGAATTAAAGAGAGCCAAGGACTTTCTTCTGGGCCAACTCACTTTGAGCCTGGAGGATTCTTCTTCCTATATGCTCTGGCTGGGAAGCCAGCAAATAACCGAAGGAAGGACCGAAACTTTCAAAGAGGTCAAGGATTGCATCAATCGGGTAGAGGAGCAAGACCTCAAAAGGATTGCCAGCCTTATTTTCCAAAACTCGAATCTTAAATTAGCCCTCATTGGGCCTTTGAAAAACAAGGAGGAACTTTTCTCCTTTCTGAAATTATGACTAAGAAAGAAATCGCCAATAACATCTCCAGGAGAGTAGGATTGCAACAGCAACCGGTAAAAAGAGTCATTGACGAATTGCTTATCGAGCTCCGGGAGGCTCTGGCCAAGGGAGAGCGCATCGAACTGCGGAACTTCGGGGTCTTCAAGGTGAAAATCGTGAAAGCAAAAACCGGCCGCAATCCTCAGACCGGAGAATCCGTTTTCCTGCCGGCGAAGAGAAAGGCAACCTTTAAAGCCGGCAAACTTCTCAAAAACCTTCTCCAGGGCCCATAGCTCAGTGGCAGAGCAGCGGACTCATAATCCGTCGGTCGGAGGTTCAAACCCTCCTGGGCCCACTATCTTGTTTTCTTCAAAAGAGGGTTTGAAAGGAGCGAAGTCGGGCATTGCGATGAATAAGAGCAATGCCAGCGGGTGGCCGAGTTGAGGCGTAGTGAAGCCGAAACCGCCAAACCCTCCTGGGCCTACTGACTAAAAGCCTTAGCACGTCTGCCTTCATTTTTCGTTTCTTTTACCGCACAATTAAGGAAAAAGCAAATAACGGAAAACGATGAATTCCAAAGAAAGAGTTCTTGTCTCTTTAGGCCATCAAGAGCCTGACCGGATACCTTTGGACTATTGGGCGGTTCCCGAGACTACCAATCAGCTTCTTCAACATTTTAAATTGAAGAATAGGGATGAACTCTTGAAAAGATTAAATATTGATTTCCGTTATGTAAAGCCAAAATACCGCGGCAAAAAATTTAAGGAAGAGGCAGGGGGGAGCCTCCAGCAAAATTTGCCAGATGGGACCTATAAAGATATCTGGGGAGTGAAAAGAAGAAGGGTCAATTGGGCCAAAGGCAGTTACTTGGAAGTGATTGAATCGCCATTGGCGGAAGCAAAGACTGAAGA
>PFWI01000029.1 GCA_002791075.1 bacterium (Candidatus Ratteibacteria) CG_4_9_14_3_um_filter_41_21
ATAGCCTGGTCGAGTGCGGTGGATTGCTAATCCGAAAAGAGCAAAACAGCAGGAAGCAGTCAGAAAGCGGGAAAGCAAGCAATAGCAAGCCTTCCCGCTAATTTTTCACTTCATCCAATTTCACTGAATTTCACCCATTTTCATTACCGGATGGACACAATATGGTCACCAAGATTTTGATTTTCTTTTCTTTCTATTGCGGTTTTTCAATAAGCTTATGAAAAGCAAAATTATCTGAGAATTTCATTTTTATTGAAATTTAGACAAAAAAGTAGTAAAATATAGTAGGAATTTAGATCCAATTAAAAATTAGGAAAGCATTTATATGCAAATTAACGACAAAGACAAAATTACTATTTTGTTAAACTTATTGGGTGAGCATTATAATGCTTCTCATAAAATGCGTGAAAGAAGTTTGAACTTTGCTATTTGGATATTGGGTTTTGGCGTTGCTATTATTTGGTTATTGTTAAGTGGCGCGTCTTTAACCATTTCCCAGAACATTTTCTTAACGCTCTTTGTAACGATTGTCTCGTTGCTTACGATCTACTTTTTACATGCTATTGAGAAGGGGTTTCATACTAACAGGAATATTATGATTGATATTCAACGGGTTTTAGGATGCTATGAACAAGGAATATACGTTGATTCTAAGTCATTATTTCCAAAAGAGTATGAAGAAAAGTATAAAGAAAAAAAGGGGGATAAAGAAAAAAATAAAATGACGGTTCAAAATTTGAAAAAATTTTTAAGGACTTTGGACTTTCATTTCGTATCAATTTATATTTGGATAATTTTAATCACTTTGATGATTATTTTGTTGATTTGGATTAATCCCAACCAGCAAAATCAGAAAAATAAGAAAATTACATTAAATAGTTATACGTCAGAACAAGCAGGATTAATAACATCCGCAAACGGACAAAAATAAGGAGGTTGACTTATGGCTAATTGTCATGATTTATTTCAAAAATTCTATGATGAAGTTAAGCTAACACCATCAAAAGAGGATTCCCTCAAAACTGCAAGGGAAGCCATACGAGAGAAAATTAGAAACTACTTTAAAAATACTATGAAAGAAAACCATCCAAAGTTTTATGGTCAGGGTTCTTATGCTATGTCAACCATTATAAACCCTTTAGATGGAGAATACGATATTGATGACGGCATATACTTACAAAACCTTGACCTAAATAAATTAAAATGGCCAGTCCCAGAAACTGTTCACAATTGGATTTACAACGCGGTAAAAGGACACACTAATGAAAACCCTATAGATAAAAGAACATGTGTTCGTGTAATTTACTCTGGTCAATATCATGTAGATTTACCCATATATGGAATGTTTAGTAACGTGCCTTACTTAGCAGAAAGAGAAGAAGCAGGCTGGCATGTGAGTGATCCAAGAGCTGTAACTGATTGGTTTAAAAATGAGGTGAAAGATAAAGGTGAGCAACTTAGGAAAGTCGTCCGATATCTAAAAGCCTGGAAAGATAATAAGTCAAAGTTAAGAGAGTTACCGAGTGGTTTGGTATTGACTATTTTAGCTGTGAATAATTACGAGAAATCAGATAGGGATGATGGGTCCTTTGCAGGAACGGTAAGGAATATTTACAATCAAATGTTATCTTCAAGTACCATTCTTAATCCTGTAGACTCAAGTGAACATCTCAGCGATCGTATTACAGAATCCCAAATGGAGAATTTCAAAGTAAAACTATCTACATTGCTGAGTAACGCCAGTGAAGCTTTAAAAGAAGACAGCAAGGAAAAAGCTTGTAGAAAGTGGAAGAAGGAATTTGGCGATAGATTCCCAAAATGTGAAGATTTAAAAGAAAATGGGGGGCCATTAAGAACCTCAGCTCCAGCACTATTAAGAGATGACTCAAGATCAGCATAAATTGACACTTAATAATTTTTACGAAGAGTCAATCAAGAAAGCCAAACAATATTTAGAAAGTAGATATCCTTCCGAAATATGCTCCAAAGATGATGAAGATTATCCTGAAAGTATTTCAAGTGAATCTTGGATAACATGGAAGATAAAAGTTGAAAACGATTCGTATCCCCTGACTCTTATAATAGCAATTCCAAAAACCTTTTCTGATGAACTACCTAAAATATATCTTTCAAAGAAGAATTACTCAGACATTGCACCAATTCCTCATGTTGACAAAAACAGATTTGTTTGCACTCGAGACTCTAATGTGGCTATTAACGAGGACAAACCTGGCGAGGCTTTAGACCAACTGATTAAAATAGCAATCGATGAGATAATAAATAAAGGGATAAAGAAGGAAAATGCCGCTGATTTTATAGAAGAGTTTTTAGCCTATTGGAATGAAGAAGTTTCTGATTTTAAATTTCTAAGTTTATATAGTCCAAACAACAATATTGAGAGCTTGAAAGTAATACCACTCTCAAGGAAATTTCTAAATAGTCAATGTATAATTGCAAGGACTCGAGAGGAAGCTGAAGAATGGCTAGCACCTTTTAAAATTGAAATTGGCAAAGAGCAGATATGCGAAGCTTTATATTTACCTCTGCCCAATCCTATTCCCATGCCTCTTCCACAGAATAATGAAGACATTCATATGATTATAAGGGATTCTGGCCAAAAATACGTAGATGCTATGCAAGAATATTTTGCTAAAAATTCTTCTAACCTGATAATTTTATTCTCCTTCCCTTCAAATGGCAAAAGAATCCTAGCAGGTTGGAAACATTTACCATGGAAGAGGAATGTTTTTAACGGTGGCTATATTGGTAGTGGTAGAGAATACAAACTTCCACTATCTCTTAGAATGAATAGATCTGGCAAGAATGCTATTCGTAAAATATCTATTGAAAGAGTTGATAGAGAAAGACTATTTGAGCGAGGCGGGATAGGGATAAAATCATTTATCAAGGATCTATCTATTGCCATTATCGGTTGCGGTTCTTTAGGTAGTCCTTTGGCAATATCTCTTTCAAAATGTGGAATTTCGAAGTTTTTGCTTGTAGACAATGAACGTGTTGAACCAGAAAATGTTGCCAGGCATGTATGCGGTTTTCTTGAAGCTGGATTCAATGTACCCAAAAGTGAAGCTATTAAAGATAGGTTGCTCAGACACTTCCCATACATAGAGTGTAGAACATACAATGAGAACATATTGGCTTTATTACAAAAAGAAGAATTTTTACTGAATGATTGTAACCTTGTAGTAGTCGCTACGGGAAACCTAGCCGTAGAAAAGCGTTTAAACTACTTATTGAGAAAAAGGATAATTACATCCCCATTATTGTATCTTTGGATGGAACCTTTTGGCGTTGCAGGACAGATTCTCTACGTTCATCCTGAAAAAGGAGGTTGCTATCAGTGTTGTCTTGATATTGATGGTGAATTTCGATATTCTGTTGCGAAACCAAACAAAGAATTCTGCAGAAGGGAGTGTGGATGTCAAACCACTTTTATACCATATTCAAATTTAGAGATAGATCATTTTATCAGTATTGTTAGTAAGAAAATCGTAAGTTTCCTTGAGGACAAACCTGATTGTAGCCTCTTATATACATGGCTTGGGGACTTATCTTTTTTTAAATCATTAGGCTATCGGATACGAGACGAATGGCTGTCAGACTCACCTTACAGTGTCCATAAAAAGACAATTTTAGAAAATAAAGGTTGCAATATATGTGGAGGATTTTAAAAAATGTTGAGTTCGCCAACTCAAAAGAATGTTTGATAATTAAAAGCAAGGTACTTAATGTATTTAGAAAATATGAACAGAAAAAGAGCGTTGATGAATCAGGGGGGATTTTACTTGGTTATGTGTATAGGAACTATACTGAAATCGCAAAGGTTACTACTCCGAATAGATTTGATACACATAGGCTGCGTTTTTTTATTCGGTCAAAAGTTAGTGCACAAGCTCAAATCAACAAAGCCTGGATAAAAACTAGAGGCACTTTAATTTACGTTGGTGAATGGCACACTCATTCTGAAACAAATCCAAAACCGTCAGATGTTGACAAAAAAATGATAATGAAATCGTTAAAAGAGACAAAAATGGAAATAGATTTTTTGTATTTAATTATAGTAGGATGTAATTCTACTTATTGGGTAGGTAAGCAAACAATGGAAGAATTAATTGAGTTAAATGGAAGAAGTTTTTAATAAAAGGTAAACTTATAAAGATGAAGAGAGATGACTAAAAAATCAAAACCTACATCAAAAATGGAATTTATTTAGTTAGCGGATAATTATGAAAAAAAACTTTAAAAAATTGAACATAGGATATAAAAAAACTTGTTCTTGTCCGGATAGTCATATAAACTGTCTTACTGCTAAAGATTGGGTTCGCAATCAGGTTGCTGTTTGGGAATTATACTACGAGAAGAGAGATGTTAGGGATAAAGATATCCATCCGGCTGTATTCCCAATTGCTTTACCTAAGAAGTGTATTCAACTCTTTACTCATAAAGGAGAATCAGTCCTTGATCCTTTTCTTGGCATTGGCACTACTCTCATAGCAGCACAGGATTTAGGAAGGAATGCAGTAGGCTTTGACCTCAACAAAAAATATATCAATTTTACCGATAAAAGACTTTCCCAGTTAGAGATAAACTTTGGAGACGATACAAAACAAATTGCGATTTGCGATGATGCAATTAATATCCCAAAATACCTTGATGAGAACACCATCTCTTTATCCGTTACTTCACCCCCTTATGCTAATATGTTAAATCATAAAAGATTAAATAAAAGTATTCGTGGAGATCTACGAAAAAATGAACATTTCAATAAGGTTCAGCAGTATTCAAATAATCCACGAGATCTTGGAACAATGGAGCCAAAGAAATATGCAGAAGCACTTGCCGAAATTTATAAAGGGATATTGCCCCTCTTAAAACCAAAGGCTCATTGCGTAATTAACATCAATGATTTATGGGAGAATAATCACAGATATCCCACGCATAGTTACATCATTGAAGCAATGGAAAAAATAGGTTATGAACTTAGAAATATTATTATTTGGGATAAAAGAAATTTAGTAAATAAGGTGGGTATCTTTGGTTGGCCAAGCAATTACATTACTCTTAGCACCACTTTTGAATATATACTTGATTTTTGGAGACCATGATTACTTATCCTGAACTAATAGAAAGATTAAAAGCAATAACAATAAAAGAAAAGGGTTATATTAAAACCCATAGAAAGGGAAATACCGGAATAGGAAAAACCTTGGAGGATCTTTTAGGGATAACAGAAAATAATATCCCTGGTCCAAACACTGCAATGATTGAGTTAAAATCAGCAAGAAAAAATGTTTCAAGCATGCTTACATTATTCACAAAATCTCCTCTTCCCCCAAAAGCAAACTCTGTTCTGTTGGAGAGATTTGGCTATGAATCTGCACGTGGCAATAAAAGAAAAGAATTACATACAACAGTAAATGCTAAAGAATATAATCGACTGAAAGGAAAACCCGGTTTTAAAATTGACATTCAGAAAGACAGAGTAAATCTCATAACTATCCAGAAAGAAATTGTAGGTTATTGGGATAAAGAAACATTGAAGAATTCTTTTGAAAAGAAACTTCCTAAATTATTGTATGTAAAAGCAGAAGCAAAAGATAAAGGGTCTAATGAGAAATTTTGGTTTAATGAAGCCTGGTTATTAAGCGGGTTTAACTTTGAGAATTTTCTTAACTTATTAAAAGAGGGAATAATTCTGGTTGATATACGAATTGGACAATATCCCGATGGGAGACCTCACGACCACGGTACAGGATTTAGAGTATTTCCTGATAAATTAGATTTATGTTTTGAGTATAGAGAAAGAATAAGGTGATGCGAAAAATTTGGATTAGAACTTAATCTGGATCTTTTAGAAAAAAAGGGTAAGATTGAATGTGTGGGAGACCCGAATTTATACAGAATAACAGTTTTTTGGAAATTATTTTTGAACACGGGAGAAGGTTATACATAAATTTGACTTTTTAAAGTTTAATTTAGTATAATTAAAATATGACTACACATATCTCAGCAAAAACCATAACCTTGCCAAAAGAAGCCCTCAGAGAAAAAGAAGGAGTGGTTGTTTTGCCATTGAAGAAATGGAGAGAGATTGAAGAGGAATTGGAAGATTTGGAAATGTATCGCTCTGAAGGTTTAGCAAAAGAAATTGCCAAGAGAAGATCCGAAAAGAAAACTGTTCCTTTGGAAAAACTTCTAAAAAAATACCACATTTGATCTCGTGTATAGATTCATATTAAAAGGCAAGGCCGCCAAAGAAACAGAAAAACTTCCTGCTCAAATACGGAAGAGAATTTTAGAAAAACTCAAATTTTATTCTTCTCAAGAAAACCCTCTTAGCTTTGCCAAAAAACTGAAAGATTCCCGATTCGGTGAATACAGATTTAGAATAGGAGAATATAGGGTTCTCTTTGATGTGGAGGGTCAGAAAATCGTTATTTTAAAGGTTGGCCATCGGAGAGATATCTATAAGGATTGTTAGAAACAAAACTTTTGACAGGTTTCTATCTGTGCTACTCTCAATAAAAAGTTCACTTTCCATCAGTGTAATCCCTCCTTCCTCCTCTCTCTGTCCAGACTTTCCTCAAAATAGAGATATCCAGGTTTGATAATTGCGTTTCCATAGGGTATAATAAAGGCAGAAAATTTTTAATATGGAGAGGTCGCATAGCCCGGTTGAG
>PFWI01000048.1 GCA_002791075.1 bacterium (Candidatus Ratteibacteria) CG_4_9_14_3_um_filter_41_21
CAAATACTGTGAATGATTTTGACAGAAAGTTAAAGGAAGGAGTAAAATGTTATCCCGTATTAAATACGGGACTTAATTGTTACGAAAGAAGAGGCAAAATGGGAAAAATTTATAAAGATATTACCGAAACGATTGGCAAAACTCCTTTGGTCAGATTAAATAGGATAACTAGGGGCGTAGAGGCGGATGTAGTGGTGAAACTTGAGTCCTTTAACCCTTTATCCAGCGTTAAGGATAGGATTGGAATCTCAATGATTGAGGATGCCGAGAAAAAAGGTTTAATTAAAAAAGATACCATAATTATTGAGCCAACCAGTGGTAATACCGGAATTTCTCTTGCCTTTGTCTGTGCGGCAAAAGGCTATCCATTAATCTTGACTATGCCGGATACGATGAGTCTGGAGCGAAGAAAACTCTTAAAAGTTTTTGGAGCAAAACTCGTTCTGACGCCGGGAGCAGAAGGAATGGTTGGAGCGATTAAGAAAGCAGAGAAGTTAGTAAAGAAAACACCAAATTCCTTGATGCTCCAGCAATTCAAAAATCCAGCTAACCCAAAAGCACACAGAAAAACCACTGCTGAGGAAATCTGGCGCTATACGGATGGGAAAATAGATATCTTAGTCGCCGGAGTGGGCACCGGAGGAACAATTACCGGAATCGCCGAGGTAATTAAGAAAAGAAAACCTGGATTCAAGAGCATTGCCGTTGAACCTAAGGATTCTCCGGTTCTTTCTCGCCAAAAATACGGCGAGCAGGCCGGAGGAGAATCAGGCTCGCATAAAATTCAGGGTATTGGCGCTGGCTTTATCCCTGAGGTTTTCAATAGGGAAATTATAGATGAAATAATTAAAGTTACCGGTGAAGACGCAATAATAATGGCAAGAAGGCTGGCTAAAGAAGAAGGAATTTTGGCAGGAATTTCCTCGGGGGCGGCAACCTGGGCCGCAATCAAGGTGGGTAAAAGAAAGGAAAATAAGGATAAACTCATTGTGGTAGTTTTACCGGACACCGGAGAAAGATATCTTTCTACGGAATTGTTTAAATAAGGGGTACACCGAAATTCTGACCTATGACCAAAAAATTAGAACGGTTAAAGGAAATTTTGACTAAGATGGAGAGCGTCTTAATAGCCTATTCAGGCGGCGTGGATAGCACCTTTTTACTTAAACTTGTCTCGGATACCTTAGGGGATGAAAAAGTGGTAGCGGCTACCGCAGAATCTTTAACCTTCCCTTCCTGGGAACTAAATTTTGCCAAGAAAATGGCCAGGAACTTCTGCGTAAAACATGTAATTATCAGGACCGAAGAGTCAGAAAATCCTAAATTTATCAAAAATCAAAAGGATCGATGCTATTGGTGTAAGAGAGAATTGTTTTCACGACTTTCTTATCTTGCTAAAAAGGAAAATTTAAGATATGTCGCCGATGGCACAAATTTTGATGATACCAAAGACTTCAGGCCCGGAATGAAAGCCGCCCGAGAATTCAAGATAAAAAGTCCTTTAAAAGAAGCGCAACTTACCAAAGAGGAGATTCGTAAACTTTCAAAAGAATTAAATCTTCCTACGTGGAATAAACCGTCTTTTGCCTGTCTTGCCACCCGGTTTCCTTACGGAGTAAAAATAAGCAAGGAACTTTTAGTTAAGGTTGGTAAAGCAGAAGGCTTTTTGCGAGAACTCGGTCTTCTCCAAATAAGGGTAAGACATCATAACCAAATTGCGAGAATAGAGGTGTCTAAAGAAGAAATACTCAAATTATTAAAAGAAAAGCTCAGCCATAAGATTGTATCCAGGTTTAAGAAATTAGGCTATAATTATGTAACGGTTGATTTACAAGGATACCGAACAGGTAGTATGAATGAGGTTGTAAAATGATAACTGCAATGGGCTTTGGGCATAGTTTTTAAAGAAATGAAGGATATGGAATTTCCGGATTGGTATCTTAAAGAAAAGGAAAAAGCCCGGCTTAAATTAAAGGAGGCTAAACCAGCAAAATATGGTCTGGATTTTTCTCTTCAGGACTATCAGCGGGAAGGCAAAAGCTTTAAAAAAATTGCCAATTTAAGGGAATTAAGCCGGCCGGTTCAGGAGAGGATGGAAAGCGTTGGCTTAAGCATTGATGAAAAACAGCGCTCCGGCTCGCATCTCCAGGAGGATAACTTTACCACCTATCTAAAGGCAATGAAGAGTCTTCTGCCGGAAGGCGTGGTGGTGATGGATACCGACGAGGCAATTAAAACATTCCCCTGGCTAAAAGACTATTACTTTAAAATCATACCTAAAAATTTAAACAAACATACCGCCTTTGTAAATGCCTATTCTCAAAGCGGCATTTTTATCTGGATTAAGGAAGGGGTTCAAGTTGAGTTTCCTCTCCAGGCTTGCTTTTATCTTAAAACCAGCAATTACGTGCAAGTGCCGCATAATTTCATTATCGCCGAGCCCAACTCCAGGATTCATTTGATTACCGGTTGTGTTCCTGACCAGGAATGCAAAGATAGCGCCCATATTGCGGCAACTGAGATTTTGGTTAAAAACGCAGCGGCAGTTACCTATACGATGATTCATAATTGGAACAAAGATTCGAATGTAAGACCCAGCGTAGGGATAAGAGTAGAAGAAAACGGAACTTATCTCAGCAATTACCTCCTTACCTCTGAGGTTAAAAGTATCCAGATGTATCCTACGGCAGTTTTAGCCCGGAATTCCCGCGCGGTCTTCAATACGATGCTATTCTGCAAGGGCGAAAGCCACATCGATACCGGAGCAGCCATCTATTTTAAAGGCGAAGATTCGAAAGGGGAGATAAAAAGCAGGGCTTTAGTCCTGGATAATTCCCATCTGGCAATGCGGGGAAATCTCTCCGGCAGGAAAAAGTGCCGGGGTCATTTGGAATGCCGGGGGTTGATTTTAAGTAAGAATGCCTGGGCCGAAGCTTATCCCAATTTATCAGGATCCCGGGATGCTGAATTGACCCACGAAGCCGCGATCGGCAAAATTAAGAACGAGGAGCTAAACTATTTAATGTCCCGGGGTTTCTCCAGAGACGAGGCTGTTTCTTTGATTGCCCGGGGTTTTATAAATCTGAATATTCCGGGACTCCCGCCGGCGGTAAATAAATATATTAAAGAAGTAGTGGATTTAACTGCGCGAAAGAGCATTTAAGATGGAAATAAAGAACTTAGATGTGGAAGCAGAGGGAAAGCGGATTCTCAGGGGAATAAATTTAAAAATAGGAAAAGGAGAGCGGCATGTTTTAATGGGAACCAACGCTTCCGGCAAAACTACTTTGGCTTTAACCATTATGGGCTTTCCTCCTTATAGGATTACGCGCGGTCAGATTACCTTTGGCGGTAAATTGCTCAATAATCTGCAGATTGACGAACGAGCAAAACTCGGCATCGCTTTAACCTTTCAGTCTCCTCTGAAAGTTGACCTGAATTTTGCCCAGTTTATCAGCGAAATAGAAACTAAATTCGGTTCCTCCCTTGAGCCTATAGGAAATTATACATTCTCTTCTACTTCCAAAAGGCTCAAGGGGGGATTGCTAAGGGGGCGGCGAGAAGCCCCCTTATGTAGTAGAGGGGGTAACAGTCCGCCAGAGTACTTTGGCGGACGCCATAGGGGGTGTAAACCCCCTTTGGAGAGTTCACCGAAAGGTGAACGACTTGCTATAGAACTTTCATCGTGGAAGACTGAATTTGACGAGGAAGTAAACTATTTTAAGGACCGAAACTTAAATGATGGCTTGTCCGGAGGGGAAAAGAAGCGCTCAGAGTTAATGCAGGTTTTGGCCATGCGGCCCAAGTTTATTATTCTGGATGAAATTGATTCTGGCGTGGATGTGGATTCGCTGAAATTAATTGGGAAGATTCTGGATGCCCGGGGCGAATCAATGCTCATTATCACCCATTACCGGCATATTTTAAATCACTTAAGGGTAGACAAGGTTCATCTGCTTGGTCTGGGCAAAATTCTGGTAAGCGGGAATCCGGATAAGGTTTTAGATGGCCTTGAAAAATACGGGCATCACGGATATTTGGAAAAATTGGGTATTTGCAAAGAATGTCCCTTAAAAGAATGCGTGCTTATTAAATGAAATGTGGCGGGAAAAATCTTTAAATAACTATTTGGATAAACTTGCTTCCCGATCCCCGGTTCCCGGAGGAGGGAGCGCGGCGGCTCTTTTGGGGGCATTGGCGGCTGCTTTGGCGAGTATGACGGCTAACTTTACTCTCGGCAAACCAAAATATAAAAAAGTAGAAAAAAGTATTACTAAAATATTGAAGAAAGCTGAAAACTTGAGAGAAAGATTGAGCCAATTAGCAGAAGAGGATAGTATCGTCTATACCGAAGTTTCCCAAGCGTATCGCCTGCGTCCAGAAGGGAAGGAAAGGGATAAAGTTGTGTCAAAGGCTCTTCGGCAGGCCAGCAAGGTTCCTTTCGAGGTGGTCGGTTTGTCCTTCCAATTGTTAAAATTGAATGAAGAATTGGCCAGCAAAGGAAATCGCAATCTTATCAGTGATGTTGGAGTCTCGGTTATTTTTAGTTTGGCGGCTCTGGAAACCGCTATTCTTAACGTAGAGATTAATTTATCCGGCATCAAGGATAAGGAATTTATAACCGGAAAAAGAAATACTCTTAAACTTTTTCTTAAAGAGGGGAAGAAAATAGAAGAAAAAGTAGTAAAAAAAGTAGAAAAATTGATGAAAAAATGAACCGCAGGCTTGAAAAGATAAATCCTGAAACAAGAAGAGAAGCGATGGGCAACCTTCGGGGAGAGGTGAATTTGGTCCGGGCGAATTGCCTCACCAAAATTCTATATGAAATCTATCTTGTTGTCCGGAATTTCAAAGTTACCCCCACCTCTTTCCTCCCCCCTTGAGGGGGAGGATGTGAGGAGGGGGGGTATAATTTATCAATTCGGTAAGAGGAATGAACGGGGTTGACCTTAAATTTAATTTGTGATATAATTCACAATTCAATGAAAATAGCGGTAACCGGTAAAGGTGGAGTAGGTAAGACTTTCCTGGTTGTTGTTCTTGCCAAGTTATTTGCCGAGAAAGAAAAAAAAGTTTTTGTCATTGATGCCGATCCTGACGCCAATCTTGCTCTTACCCTGGGATTTCCTAACCCTTCCGAGATTATCCCCTTAATCAAGATGAAAGAATTAATTGAGGAAAGAACCGGCGCAAAGATTGGCGCTCTTGCCCCCTATTTTAAATTGAATCCTAAGGTGGATGATATCCCGGATAAATATTTCCTGCGACAACAGGGAATAAATTTAGCGGTTATGGGCTCGGTAAGAGGGGGTGGGCTCGGATGCACCTGTCCGGAGAACGCTTTTTTAAAGGCGCTTCTCCGCCATTTAGTAGTGGAGAGGAAGGAGGTGGTAATCCTGGATATGGAGGCGGGAATAGAGCATTTAGGCCGGGGTACAACCCAAAACATGGATAGATTAATTGTGGTCGTTGAGCCAGGCAGGAATAGTATAGAGACCGCCCATAGAATCAAGGATTTAGCCAGAGAGATCGGTATTTCCAGGATTGAAATAGTAGGAAATAAGATTCGGGAAAATGGTGATAAAAAATTTATTTTGGATGCTCTGGCCGGTTTTGACTTTTTAGGATTTATTCCCTATAATAAAAAAATTAATGAAGCAGAGTTAAAGAACATCCCTTTTTTTGAGTACTGTCCGGAAATACTTAAAGAGGGAAGAGAGATTGTGAAAAGGTTAGGCGATCCTAAAAGGATCGCACTACGCTGAAACGGAGACCGAATGGAAGAGAAAAAGATGGCGAAGACCGAAAAATTGCCAGTATTGGATAACTGGAGGAAGAAGTTAAAGAATAGAGAGGAAATGCTTAAGTACTTACAAACTGCGGAAAGATACTGGTTCTCCAAAGACTGGTATGGAAGTGAGAAGAGAAAAGATGGCATTTGAGATTCCGAAGATTTCCTATTCGGGAAGGATAAAGGAGATTAAGCTCGGCAAAGGGGAAAAAGAGGTAATCATCGGAGGGGAGAACTCATACCCTTTCCACCTTTTTGAAGGAGAGATGCCTCATAAGCCGGTGATTGCCTTTGAGGTTTATGATAGTAAACCGGAGGAATGGCCGGCAGCCATTATTCAACCTTTTCAGGATGTGATTGGCAATCCCGCTGCCTGGGCTAAGAAATGTATAAATGAGTTTAGCGCGGAATTGATTTGCCTGCGGCTGGTCAGTACCGACCCCAATGGTCTGAATAAATCGGCCGATGAAGTAGCGCCAATAGTTAAAGAGGTTTCCGATAGCATTGATGTTCCTTTAATTGTCTGGGGCTGTGAAAATGATGATAAGGATGCAATAGTCCTGCCTAAGGTAGCTGAGGTTTGTCAGGATAAAAGGTTGATTTTGGGTCCAGCCACCGATAAAAATTACAAGAAAATAGGGGCTGCCGCCATTGCCTATAAGCATACGGTGGTAGCCGCCACCCCGATTGATATTAACCTTGCCAAACAATTAAATATTCTTCTCGGGGATTTAGGTGTACCGGATGAGCAGATTATAGTTGACCCTAACATTGGCGGTTGTAGCTTAGGTTACGGGTTAGAATATACCTATTCGGTAATGGAGCGTGATCGCCAGGCTGCACTTACTCAACAGGACACAAGATTGCAATTTCCGATGGTCGCTAACTTTGCTACCGATGTCTGGAAGAAGAAGGA
>PFWI01000292.1 GCA_002791075.1 bacterium (Candidatus Ratteibacteria) CG_4_9_14_3_um_filter_41_21
TTACAAAAAACATTAACATCTTCCTCACCGTGGTCAGCGGCACTCATCGAAGATGGTGTTGCTAATGCGAAGAAAATTGTTATTGCAAATAAGGAATATTGTTATACATGGGATGGGAATAATTGGATTACATGGGATACAACACATGGCTTAAATAGGGCTGTAAAACATCTATCGGCACATAAAGGCAGATTGTTTGCAGCTAATGCCCCTGGTGAGCAATCACGACTGTTCTATTGCAATGTAAACAGTCAGGGTGAAACAGTATTTGAGCTAACAAATGATTGGAAAACTAATGATCCTGATATTGGTGGTGGCTCTTCATGGATAGACAATTTTGAGGACATTGACTCAGGTCAAGGATCAGAAATAACTGGGATTGTCCCCTCAATGTTCGATAGCTTGCTTGTCTTAAAGGACACAGGGATAACTCTATTTTATGGCAGCTCTCCATCAAATTGGGGAGAAAAAAAATTGGCTTATCCTTTTGGCTGCATTGCACCTAGAAGTGTGGTAAAGTATGAGGATACTGTTTTTTTTGTATCTACAATAGGCATCCATTATCTAGCTGGTGAAAGTGGACACACAGAGGCTTTTACCTTTGACAATATCAAGGCAAATAGTTTAAGTGAATCGATAGAGCCAACATTATTCTTACAAGATTTGCCCTCTGCAATTGGGGCAGTATGGGATAATAAGTATTATTTGTTTTTCCCTACGACAAAAATATGTTTGGTTTTAGACTGGAGACGGAAATCTTGGTGGATAGATATATCCGATGTAGGGATCACGGCAGCAATAACCGATGGGAAAGCTAATCAACTCTACATTGGAGATAGTCAAGGGAAAGTTTGGAGGTATGAGTCGGGCAATGTAATGCCTATTAATTTATGGCAATCAGGGATATTACGAATAATGCCCGGTATGGAAACGAGAATACGAGAGATTATTGTTTCTCTTAAGGGAACTGCCACCTTAGAGATTAAAACCGATCGAACTAATTGGAATACTACCGCATGGAAAAAGACCATTTCTTCTGATTTGACTACTGGATTTTACCAGAAACGGATTGCTTGTAATATTGTTGGCGAGCAAATAGAGTTTAAAATAAGCAATCTAACAGATAAATTTGAGGGAGTAGAAATGTCAGTTATTCCGTTAAGGAGAGTGTAATATGTGGCCAGAATTAATTTCAGCAGCAGCCAAAGGATTTACCACCTATCTTGGTAATAGAGCACAGAAGAAAGCCCAAGAAGAGGCTTATCGGCGACAAATGCAAAGATTGGAAGAGCAACAAGCCCTTGAGACTCAATCAATGGATATAGGGATGGATTATGAACAGGGATTGGCTAACCGTGGGATAGGAGAAGATGCGGCAGCTACAGGGATGACAGGCAGCAGCATTACTCGAAGATTAGGGGATATAACATTTGCACGAAATGAGGCTATGAGGAAGTTTGCATTGAGTCAGCTATTGCAAAGAAAGGCATTAACTGCCCAGAAGAGAGAGCAAGATTTACAAGCAAAGGCTGCACAAAAGGCACAAATATATCAAGGATTAGGGGCAATTGGGGGAGTAGTAGCAAGCAACTATTTGGCAGCATCAAAGATGGCAACAGCAAAGAAAGTGGCTGGATTATATCCTTCATCTTCAATAGGAATGCCAATGAAGACTACCAACAGTTTTTATGATACTTTTAAAACAAACACTCAAAATACATCCCCTTGGAGAGGTGCACGATAATGACAAAACAAGAAGTTATAGATCGTCAAAAAGAATTAAACAAACACGGGGCAAACCTAGATGTAAATGGTTATTGGGGGCCGCTTACAGAAGCTGCTAATAAAAAATTCATGATGAGAGATCCTGATTATACTCCAACACCTTA
>PFWI01000272.1 GCA_002791075.1 bacterium (Candidatus Ratteibacteria) CG_4_9_14_3_um_filter_41_21
ATCTTCGCCTCCGTCATCCGGGGTAATGAAACCGTAACCTTTCTTATCGTTGAACCATTTTACTGTTCCTTTAGCCATTCTTTATCACCTCCTTCTTTTATTTTTTTTTTAAAAAAACCGCAAGGGGAAACATTCTTTCTCCCCTCACGGTTCGAAATCACGTTACCTAACTAATTGCTGCACTATTACTTCTCATTACTGCACAAACTATTCTTAAATTGTTCTTAATAACTTTACAACAATACTTTAAGTTTGTCAACTTTTGCACTTTTGCAGAAGAAAATCAGAGGTTGAATATTGACGAGAGCAAGGAAATTATAGTAATATGTTTTTTTATGGAAGAGAGAAAGAAGGTGATGGGCAAAACAGAGATGGAAAAGACTCTGTTTTCCCTTTCCCAGGAGGTCCTGGAGAAAATGGGGGAGAAAGACCTCGCCATTATAGGCATTAGAAAGAGGGGAGCTATTTTGGCCAAAAGAATAGCAGAGAGAATTAAAACCCTTGGCAAAAAAGAAATTCCGCTGGGGGCTCTGGATATCACGCTTTACCGGGATGACCTCTCGGTAATCGCGCCCCAGCCGGTGGTCCACCAGACAGAAATTCCTTTTAACCTTACGGGAAAAAACATCCTTCTCGTTGACGATGTTCTTTATACCGGGAGAACTGTTAGAGCGGCGCTTGATGAATTGATTGATTTCGGCCGCCCCAGGGAAATTAAATTGCTGGTCCTGGTTGACCGTGGCCATCGGGAATTGCCTATTCAACCGGATTTTGTCGGCAAGAAAGTGACCGCGGGAGAAAATGAGATGGTGGAAGTAAAATTAAAAGAGAGCGACCAAATAGAGGAAGTGCTAATTATCGAAAGAAAACAATGAAGTGGACCAAGAAAGACCTTTTGGGTCTGGAGGAATTAAGCCGCGAAGAGATAGAACTCATCCTGGAAACCGCATTTTCTTTTAAGGAGGTAAGCAGCCGCGACGTAAAAAAGGTTCCCACTTTAAGAGGAAAAACTATCGTTAATTTGTTCTTTGAGCCCAGCACCAGAACCCGCACCTCCTTTGAACTTGCCGCCAAGAGACTATCCGCTGATATTCTGGACTTTTCTATCAGTGACTCTTCTGTATCCAAAGGGGAATCGCCGGTAGATACCGCCGAAAACATTGAGGCGATGAAAGTTGACTGCTTTGTGGTGAGGCATTCTGTAGCCGGGGTCCCAAAACTTATCGCTAAAAAGATCAAAGCGGCAGTAATCAACGCCGGGGACAACTCCCATGAACACCCTACCCAGGCCTTGCTCGATCTCTTTACCATCCGGGAAAAAAAAGGAAAAATCAAGGGATTAAGAATTGCCATTATCGGTGATATTCAGCATTCCCGGGTAGCGCGGTCAAATATTTGGGGTTTGACCAAATTAGGCGCTTCGGTCATCCTTTGCGGTCCGCCAACTCTTATTCCCTCGCGAATAGGAAAAATGGGTGCGGAGATTACCTATTCTTTTAAAGAAGCAATTAAAGACGCTGATATTCTTTATTTTCTGAGAGTCCAGAGGGAAAGACAGCAAGAGATCTTTTTTCCTTCCATTCAGGAATATGCACATCTTTACGGAGCCAATTCGGAAAATCTAAAAGGGGTTAAAAAAAATGTTTTAATTATGCATCCGGGTCCCATTAACCGGGGAGTAGAGATTAAGTCGGAGATTGCGGACAGTTCTTCATCTCTTATCCTGGAACAGGTTACTAACGGCATTGCCGTACGTATGGCGGTGCTCTATCTACTTATCGGAAAGAAAGATTAACAATATTCACCACCGAGGCACAGAGAAAAGACTAAAATAGCAACCACAATATTATCGCTAATTACGCGATATTGTAAGAATAATATAAAATTCGGTCAATTCGTATAATTCGTGGTTAAAGTATTTTGTTTCTTTGAGTCTTGGTGCCTTTGTGGTGAAAAATAAGGAGGGAAATGATCAGGATTAAGCGCGCTATTATCAGCGTATCTGATAAAAAAGGAATTGTGGAATTAGCCAGGGAATTGAGAAAATTTAAAGTTGAAATCATCTCTACCGGCGGCACCGCCAGGAAATTGGAAAATGCGGGGATAAGAGTGAAAAAAATCTCGAAAGTTACCGGTTTCCCGGAACTTCTTGAAGGAAGAGTAAAAACTCTCCATCCCAAAATTTTTGCCGGCCTTTTAGCGCGCCGGGACAAGGCAAAACATCTTAAAGAATTGGAAAAACAGAATATTGGCTTAATTGATCTGGTGGTAGTCAACCTCTATCCTTTTGAAAAAACCGTCAAAAATGAAAGGGCAAATGAAGCAGAAATTATTGAGAATATTGATATCGGCGGACCAAGTTTATTGCGCGCAGCTGCCAAAAATTTCTCCGACGTGGTAGTCGTTACCCGTCCGGAGCGGTATGGGGAAATTATCGCCGAATTGAATAAAAATAACGGTCAAATCAGCCGAAAAACATCAAAAAACCTAATCCTAGACGTTTTTCAACTAACCAGCTGGTATGACCATTTAATTTCCCAGTACTTTCAAAAAATGGCCGGCGAAGAAGAGTTTCCCGATGCCAAAGAAATCTTTTTGGAGAAAATTCAGAATCTTCGCTATGGCGAAAATCCTCACCAAAAAGCGTCTTTTTACCGGGAAAGAGTTCTGGAAAAGGGAAATTTTCTTACTGAAGCAAAGAAACTACAGGGAAAGGAAATTTCTTTTAACAACCTCCTTGATTTAGAAGCGGCTTTAAGCATCGTGCAAGAGTTCAAAGAACCGGCGGCAGTAGTGATTAAACATACCAATCCCGCCGGCGTCGCCCTGGATAAAGATGTAACTGCCGCTTACAGGAAAGCTTATAAAACAGACCCGGTTAGCGCCTTTGGCAGCGTGGTTGCACTTAATAGAAAGGTAGATAAATCTTTTGCCCGGGAAATTAAAAACAGATTTGTAGAAGCGGTTATCGCTCCTGATTTCTCTGGGGATGCCTTAGAGATTTTGGCAAAAAAGAAGAACTTACGACTCCTGCAACTCCCCACTCCCCACTCCCCACTCCCCCAATCGTATGATTACCGCAGGGTTTCCGGAGGACTTCTTATTCAGGAAAAAAATAATAAACTTTTTGGGGGGGAATTAAAGACCGCAACCAAAAGAAAACCAACAAAAAAGGAAATTGAAGATTTAAAATTTGCCTGGGCCGTGGCAAAACATACTAAATCAAACACCATTGTTTTGGCTAAGAATAAAACAACGCTCGGAGTCGGCGCAGGGCAGATGTCCAGAGTTGATGCATCTGAAATCGCCATCAGAAAGAGCGAAAAAAGCAACCTGAAGATTAAAGGAGCGGTAGCGGCTTCAGACGCCTTCTTTCCTTTCCCCGATGGCGTTAATTTGTTAGCGGAGAAGGGGATAACCGCCATTATCCAGCCCGGGGGTTCTCTCCGGGACAAGGAAGTTATCGCTGCCGCTGACAAAAACAAGATCGCCATGGTCTTTACGGGAATGAGGCATTTTAAACACTGACTTAATCGGACGCAGATTAAAAAACAACATTACCACGAAAGCACGAAGGTAAAGAAGACACGAAGAATAAATATTCACCATAGAGACACAGAGAATTACATAAAGTAGTCACCCTGAATGTTAATGAAGGGTCTTATAGTTAAAGAGAGATTTTTCGCTTCACTCAGAATGACATATTCTTTCTCTCTTGGTGTCCTTTGAGTCTTGGTGGCTTTGTGGTGAAGTGTTTATTCGTGTTTATTCGTGGTTATAAAAAGGAGGAACGATGTTTTTATCTGGGATTGCCGATGAGGCTGGAGAAAGTATTGAGAAACAGATTCAAGCGCATCAGGAATTAGGCTGGAATCACATTGAGGTCCGCAACGTTGACGGAAAAAACCTCACTGATGCGGATGATGCTAAATTTAACGAAATTGTTGAGAAATTGGAAAGGGCAAAAATGAAAGTTTGCTGTTTTGCCAGCCAAATTGCCAATTGGGCGCGTAAAATCTCCGGGGACTTCAATCTCGATGTTGAAGAGTTAAATCGGGCGATTCCCCGGATGCAGCAACTCCACACTACTTACATTCGCATTATGAGTTATCCCAATGACAACTGGGAGGAAACCAAATGGAGAACCGAGGTAATGCAGCGGCTGAAAGAACTGGCGAAAATGGCTGAGGATGGAGGAATAGTGCTGGCTCACGAGAATTGCAGCGGTTGGGGCGGACAGAATCCGGAGCAGACTGCCGACATTATTGAAACAATAAATTCCCCGGCATTAAAATTCCTCTTTGATACCGGCAATAAACCGCATCAAAGAGGAACTCCCAGGGAAGTCTGCCAGAAGATTAAAAATCATATCGTCCATGTGCATATCAAGGATTATAGAGGAGAAAAGTTTGTCTTTCCCGGAGAGGGAGAGGCGCAAGTGAGTGAAATAATTAAAGACCTTCTTGCCTCCGGATATAAAGGAGGATTTTCTATTGAACCCCATATGGCATCAGTCGTTCATCTTAATAAAAAAGCCGATGATGCAGAAAACGCTTACCGTCTTTATTTAAACTATGGACGTAAAGCCCAAAGTTTGATAGAAAAGGCAAAATGAACTACAACCACAGATTAAAAAAACTTTCACCACAAAGACACAAAGTCTCAAAGAACATAAAGAAAGAAAAGAATGTCATTCCTGTCTTCTCTCTGTCATTCCTGTGAAAACAGGAATCTAAAGAAGTGGATTCCCGATTACGGACCTCGGGAATGACAAAGTAGGTTCTCTGTGATACTCTGTGTCTTTGTGACTCTGTGGTAAATGTTAAGAAATGACTTTTCAGGAGATTAGAAAAAAGTTAGAGGATTTCTGGATAAAGAAGGGCTGTTTGCTCTGGCATCCTTATGGAACCGAAGTAGGCGCCGGCACTTTAAATCCGGCTACTTTCTTTAAAATTTTGGGGCCGGAACCCTGGCAAGTCGTTTATCTGGAACCTTCAAAACGGCCTGCTGATGGCCGTTACGGAGACAACCCCTTGCGCACCTACGAACATTTTCAACTTCAGGTTATTTTAAAGCCTCCCCCGAAGAACGTCCAGAATCTTTATTGCAAAAGTTTGGAAGTATTGGGAATTAAATTAGTTGAGCACGACCTTCGGTTTATGGAAGATAATTGGGAAGCGCCAACCTTAGGAGCCTGGGGTGTCGGCTGGGAAGTTTGGCTGGACGGACTGGAGATTACCCAGTTTACTTATCTGCAGCAGGCGGGGGGAATTGACCTCTCCCCGGTATCGGCAGAACTCACTTACGGTTTGGAGCGAATCGCTACCTATATTCAAAAGGTAAAGAGCCTTTTTGATTTAGAATGGGGAAAAGGCATTACCTACGGAGATTTGCAAAGAAGAAAGGAAAAAGAATTTTCTCAATACAATTTTAAGATAGCGGATACCAAATTACTTTTGGAACTTTTTGACCGCTACGAAGCAGAATCAACAAGGCTTTTGAAAGAAAATCTTGCTTTGCCTGCATATGATTATGTTCTTAAATGTTCTCATGCTTTTAACCTTTTGGAGGCAAGAGGCGCCATTAGCGTAAGCGAAAGATTAAGATTCATTGAACGGGTAAGAAAACTGGCTAAGCAATGCGCGCTACTTTACTTAGAGAAGAACCATAAAATATAACCACGAATTAACACGAATGAATACAAAAAGTAGAATTGGTCATTCTGAGTCGAAGCCCTGAGTATAACGAAGGGGCAACGAAGAATCTCTCTTTAGCTATGAGATTGCCACGCCCCCCTGCTTTCTTGCTTCATCCCCACTGCTTTCTTGCTTCATCCCCCCCTGCTTCGCTTTGCGAAGCAAAGCGGGGGGGAGAACAGCAAGAAGTGGGGGAGAACAGCAAGGATGGGGGGCTCGCAATGACCCTTCATGTCAGTTTCTATTCGTGTGCATTCGTGGATATGATAAGGAGGAAATAAATGGATTATCAGGGAAGAGCGGAGAGAAGAAAATTTGTTCGTTTTGATTATCCCTTTTTTATCCAATATAAAGCGATAGAAAAAGGCTCCGAAGAGGAATCTCTCTCTTTAATTAGTTCAAGCGTAGAGAAGATATTAAAGAGCTGGGAAGAAAAAGGATATGATAAAAACAGGGTTTACTCCTCTTTATTAAAGGAGATGAAAGATTTTTCTTTTAGCAAAAACATTAGCCAAGGAGGAATTTGCCTGGTTACCAGAGAAAAGTTTAAACCTGATACTTATCTAAAAGTAGAGATATATATTCCTATCCGAAAAGAGCCAATCACCGGAACAGTAAAGGTAATATGGACAAAAAAAAGGATACTGCGGATAGGATACGAGACCGGAGTCTCCTTTGTAAAAATGAGTGAAGATAATAAAGGCACACTTTCCAATATCCTTGGCCTCTTCAGCAAAACAGAACTTGAAGAATTAACCTAAAAGAATTGTTCGCCTAGAATACTGGCGAATCTTAGTAAATCCTCCAAGTAATGTTGGAGGACTTGCCGGGATGGCGGAAATGGCAGACGCGCCAGCTTGAGGGGCTGGTGGAAGCAATTCCGTAGGGGTTCAAATCCCCTTCCCGGCACTGCCTCCCTGGGAGGATTTGAAGCCAAGTCGAGCGCATCCTGTGGATGAAAAGTGAACCGTAGGTGAACGACAGCGA
>PFWI01000160.1 GCA_002791075.1 bacterium (Candidatus Ratteibacteria) CG_4_9_14_3_um_filter_41_21
TGTTTTTCTTGGTGTGCTTTGAGTCTTGGTGCCTTTGTGGTTAAGTTCTTAATTAGAGAAATTCGTGTAATTCGTGGTTAAAGATAAGGAGTGTAAATAAAAAAAAGAAATCAGTTTAGCCTTATTTCGCAGGGACTAAGGCACAGGATTGGAACTGCAATTGCCCTGATGTCTACCATTCCTCTTTTGATTGCCGGTTACATTATCCTCTTCTATCTGGGAACAGGCATATCTGCCCGAGCGAGCATTCTTCTTTTTATTGCCATTATCTGTTCCATTTTAGGAATCTTTCTCATTGGCGAGATTACTTCCTCTGTTCTAAATCTTCACCGTCTGGCACGAACAATGGTCAACGGAGCAAAATTCAAAAAAACGTCCAGGAATGAGTTAGAACAACTTAAGGAAAGCCTCAAAATTATGGGCGGGGGGCTGGGAATTCTTGACCGGGAGACCGGATTGTATTCCCGCAGTTTCTTTGAAACCGCATTTCATCAGGAACTGGAGAAATCAATTTCTCTGCAAAGACCTTGCGGTTTAGTGCTGGTCCAGATTATTGATTACGATGCTTGCTTAAAGAGATACAGAAGAGATATTGCCAATAGTCTCTTAATTGATTTCGGTCAGATTCTTATTAGAAATTTGCAGGAAGATGACCGCCTAATCAGGTATGAAGCAGATAAATTAGCCCTTATCCTTCCCGGGAAAACCGCCATCCGCATCAAATCATTTATTGAAACAATTAAGCAAAAAATTAAGAGGTACAGTTTCAATTATGCCCAAGAGATTATTGGAGAACTAAGGGTTGACTTCGCTTTTGTAGTCTGTCCGGCTGACGGCACAGACTCCGAGCAACTTATACAGAAAGTAAATAAAAAACTAAATGAGTAAAATAAAAGCAACCACGAATTTCTCGAATTACACGAATTATTAAAGAGTAATAATAAGAACAGGTCATTGCGAGGCACGAAGTGCCGTGGCAATCTCGAGATTGCTTCTTCGTTTCACTCATCGCAATGACACTTCGTGTCAGTTCTTAATTAGATAAATTCGCATAATTCGTGGTTAGAAAGGAAAATATGATTAAATTAGAAGAACTTTTAAGGAAGACGATTGAAAGAGCCGCTTCTGACCTTCATCTTGCCGTGGATGCTCCACCAATTATCCGCATTGACGAGAAACTCATCCCCCTGGGAGATAAGCGTTTAACCAACGTAGACACCAGGGAACTCGCCTATTCTATTTTAAGCGAGGAGCAAAGGAAAACCTTTGAGCAAGAAGATGAACTGGACCTCTCTTTGGGGATTGAAGGCCTTTCCCGATTCCGAATTAATGTTTTTAAACAAAAAAACTCAATTGCGGTCGCGATTAGAGCCATTCCTTATAAAATCAAAACCTTTGAGGAATTGGGATTGCCGGTAGAGGTCGTAAGCAGCCTTACCGAACTCCCTAAGGGATTAATTTTAGTTACCGGGGCAACCGGAAGCGGAAAATCTACTACTCTTGCTTCAATGATTGACCGTATCAATGAGAATCGTCCCTGCCACATCATCACCGTAGAGGACCCAATTGAGTACGTCCATAACCATAAAAAAGCTCTGATTAATCAAAGAGAAATAGGCACCGATACGCACTCCTTTGTCAACGCCTTAAAGTACGTGCTGCGGCAGGACCCTGACGTGATTCTGATTGGAGAGATGCGAGACCTGGAAACGATGGCGATAGCCCTTACTGCGGCTGAGACCGGACATCTGGTCCTTGCCACCTTGCATACCAACGATAGCACTCAGTCCATCAACCGGCTTATTGATGTTTTCCCTCCCCACCAACAGAACCAGGTTCGGATTCAGCTTTCTTTTGTTTTGCAAGCAATCCTTTCCCAGCAACTCATCCCTCAGGGCGATAAAAAGGGAAGGGCTCTCGCTTTAGAGATAATGGTAATTACCCCGGCAATCCGCAGTATGATTCGGGAAAGTAAAACTCATCAACTTTATTCGGTTATTCAGACCGGAGGGAAGTTTGGAATGAGGACAATGAACCAATCCCTTTACGAACTGGTCCAACGCCACTTAATCAGCCAGCAGCAAGCATTGGAGAGAAGTTTAGACCCTGAGGATTTAAGAAGGTTGTTTAAAGGATAATGAGGCGGAGTAAGAGATGACTGAAGTTTCTTCGCTCGGGCTTTCTTATTCCTCCCCAGCACTTAGGGGTAGTAAGGGTTTCCGAAATAAGTGCTGGGTGCGGCATAACCGCCCACTCGCTCCTAAACTCCAATTATCTCTTGAAGCATCGGAATTTCAATAATTCCGATGATTAAAGGTTTTTTATCTTTT
>PFWI01000066.1 GCA_002791075.1 bacterium (Candidatus Ratteibacteria) CG_4_9_14_3_um_filter_41_21
AGAAAAAAGACGCACCCTCTGGATTTCTCTGGGTCGTAGCGAAGAATCTTTAACCGAATTCTTTAAATTACTTAGCCCAGAAGGATGTTCTAAAATTACGGCAGTTGCTATGGATGAACACAAGCCCTATATTCTGGCTACCCAGAAATATTGTCCTCAAGCAGTAATTGTGTACGACCAATTCCATGTGTTAAACAATTACGGCAAGGTTATTGACAAGGTTAGAAACCAAGAATGTCTAAAAGCATCCAAAGAGGAATACGAGGTTATCAAGGGTAGCAAATATCTTCTCTTATCTAACCGAGAGAACCTCAATTATGAGAAAAGTATACGCCTACAAGATGTCCTTAAGGTAAACCATAACTTAAACAAGGTGTATGTCCTTAAAGATGACCTTAAACATCTGTGGAGTTTCAGTTCCAAAGAGGATGCTATAAACTGGTTTAATGGTTGGTATCGTAGGGCAATGTATTCCCGTATAGATCCCTTGAAGAAATTTGCTAAAAGTATCAAAGAGCATCTGGATGGCATATTAGCACACTGTGATTACAACATCAACACATCTGTAATAGAAGGAATGAACAACATGGCAAAGGTTATTAAACGAGTAGCATTTGGTTTTCGTGATACTGACTATTTCTTTCTTAAAATAAGAGCGCATGACCTTAATAAAACTCGCAAGCAATTGATTCCTTTAATCTCGAAGTTTGAAATTGTCTAAAGAATTTTTCTGAAAACTTGACAATTTCTAAAAAGTGAATATAATTTTAGTTAGCATTAAATAAGTCATCCAAGTAGGTCTTGCGACAGGAGGTGATGCCTATAACGATAAAAAAGACCTTTGATTGAACCCCCCTTTTTGTCTTTGACAAAAGACAGGGGGGTGGCCCCGATTGGAATCGGGATGAGTAGCAGTCCGCCTCAGGTGGATACCTACTACCCATAGTTTTCTCGGAAGAACCGAAAATATTCTCTAAATAAAATACATTTCTCTACCCCAAAACTCCATATCCACAGGGTGGAAACTTATGGGCTTAATTTCAAAATAGATGGAGAAGATATTATCTCAATCATTTCTGATACAAAGTATTTTGATGGAATTGAAAAATATTACCCAGGAAAAACACTTGTCATCAATGTAGTGCTATTAGAAGTAAATCTAAATCTTGACCATCTGAGTATTCCAGAGGTAAAAGAAATAATTAAAAAAGCAAAGCCGAAAAGGGCAATTATAACCCATTTCGGAATGAAGATGATTCTGGCAAAACCCTGGGAAATTGCTGAAAGACTCACTGCTGAACTCGGAATTGAAGTAATAGCAGCCAGAGATGGAATGGAAATAGAACTTGATTAAATCAAAAATTAACGAAATTCCTGTTCCCATATTTCAGGTTTTAAAAGATAGGGGAATAAAAGAGCTGCGCTCTTTCCAAATAGAGGCAATAGAGAATGGAATCCTTGAAGGAAAGAATTTTGTCATTTCTGCTCCAACTGCATCTGGCAAGACATTGCTTGCAGAACTTGCATGCCTGAAGAATGTTCTTGATGGTAAAGGAAAAGCATTATATCTTGTTCCGCTGAAAGCACTTGCTCAAGAGTTTTATGAAAATTTTAAGGATTGGTATGGAAAGACCGGGGTAAAGATTGCTATCTCCACAGGTGACCTGGATAGCCCTGATTACTACCTCTCCGGCTATGACTGGATTATTGCAACAACCGAGAAAGTGGATTCACTCCTGCGCCATGGTGCAAACTGGATTCGAAACA
>PFWI01000056.1 GCA_002791075.1 bacterium (Candidatus Ratteibacteria) CG_4_9_14_3_um_filter_41_21
CAACTTCAGGGGGTTTCAGGGAAAGGTGAAGTATGCCGAAGGATTTAAGGCATTGCGATTTCTGCGCGAAATCAAATGAAAGTTATTCCCCATTCCCGACCCTCCTTAGGAAAAGAGGAAGAAGGAGAAGTTCTCGCGGTTTTAAAGTCCGGCCAGATTGGACAGGGGAGAATTGTAAAAAAGGCGGAAAAATCTTTTGCTAACTTTATCGGAGTTAAGGGAGCTCTTTTAGTCAACTCGGGTACTGCCGCCTGCCATCTTGCGCTTTTATCCTTAGGAATTAAGGAGAAAGATGAGGTCATTTTACCTTCCTATGTTTGTCCAGCCCTGCTTAACGCTATTGGTTATACTGGCGCCAAACCCATCCTCTGCGAGGTCAAGAGAACCGATTTCAATCTTGACCCTGCCGCAGTAAAGAAAAAAATCAATCGGAGAACCAAAGCCATCATCGTTCCCCATCTTTTCGGAGCCCCGGCAGACTTTAAAGAATTAGCAAAATTCAAAATTCCTCTGATTGAGGATATCTCACAGAACATTGGAGGAAATTACCGGGGCAAAAAAATTGGGAGTCTGGGCAAGGTTTCTATTTGCTCCTTTTATGCGACTAAGCTGATAACCTGTGGAGAAGGAGGGATTGCTTTTTCCGATGATGAAATTCTCTTGAAGAAGATGAACGACTTGCGGGACTACGATGAAAAAGAGAATTATCTTTTACGCTATAATTATAAATTGACCGAGATGCAAGCCTCAATCCTTTTGGTTCAGTTGAAGAAACTTTCTTCCTTTATTGCCCGGCGAAAAAATTTAGCCTCTGAATATAATGAGGCATTCTCTAGATACAATATCAGATTGCCTTCAGGAAAGGGGCATGTCTTCTACCGTTATGTTCTTCGCATCCCGGAAAACAGGGATCTCAAAAAAATAATCCTTTTATTTCAAAAGAAAGGGATTATCTGCCGCAGGCCAGTTTATAAACCTCTCCATCGGTATCTGCGTCAAAAAGGATTCCCGGTTACAGAGGCAATCTGGCATTCTGCCCTTTCCCTACCTCTTTACCCTTCCTTAAGGAAGGAGGAATCAAAGAGGATTATCTCTGCGGGTAAGAGCATTTTTTCTCAACTGATCTGAAGAATCATATTCACCACAGAGTCACCAAGCCACGTAAAAGCTCAGTTAACCCCGTGTCATCTGATAGATGTAGTGCGAGGCCTTTAGCCTCGCCAA
>PFWI01000284.1 GCA_002791075.1 bacterium (Candidatus Ratteibacteria) CG_4_9_14_3_um_filter_41_21
GCAATTGCTGGTATTGGATCAATGCAAACTGGCGAGGTAAGGCTTGTTTTGAGCAACACAAACGCAATGGCAGACTGGCAGGGCAAGGAAAGCAGCAGCACGATTTATGGAGTAGGTGCTGATTGTTCGCTTGGCATGGCAAGAGGCAGCAGGCTGGATTTTTAAGGACATTAAGGGTCGGTATTAAGTATCGGTTTTAAATAAAAATAGGAAAGGATTATATCACAAATAGTTAAATAAGGAAAAGAAGGTGAGATAATATGCCATTCAAGTCAAAAGCACAACGAAGGAAAATATATCAACTTGAAAAAGAAGGGAAAATAAAAGAAGGAACAGCAGCAGCATGGGAAGCTGAAACATCCAAAAAGAAACTTCCAGAACATATAAAAAAGGGTATCGTGAAGAAAAAAGGGTAAAATTATGCAGACACAAACAGTTCGAATTAATGACTTTTCCAATGGTCTAAATACAAAATTACCCGCCTCACGGATACAACCCTCTGAGGCGGTTGCTGTTTTTAACATCAGAACCATAGGTGGGGCATTGTATCCACGAAAAGACAATGTGGACTTTGGAACTATCTCTGGCGGTCTACCTGTTCATTCTATGGCTATTTTTACAAAATCGAGTGGAGAAAGGACCATACTTGCTGGTTGTGGGAATGGAATTTACGAAAAAGAGTTAGTAGCCTCTCCATGGTGGACAGAAGGCAATGACTGGCAATATCGGATACCTATTTATATATCTAATAATAGCAATATAAACGAAATAGATTATTGTTTTTTCGTTAAACTACCAATTGACTTTGATTATACTATCATGAATACATCTGGGGATGATTTACGGTTTGTCGATAATAATACTTCCTTGCAGTACTATATAAATAAATGGGGCTATGGAATACAACCTGCTATAGCTTCTGTTATAGCTGTTAAGGTATCTATACCTGCACAGTCCAATAAAACTATTTGGATGTATTTTGGAAATCCTGTTGCATTGGCGGAGAGCAGCAGACAAGGAACATTTGTAATAAATGATGATTTTTCTACCGACCCATTTACAGAACCAGCAAGGATGATCAAAGAAGGATCTGGATCTGTTACTTGGGAGAACTCTTACATTCTTGGTAGTAAAGCAAAAGCTTATTGCAATGTCGTGGATAAGACAAACGCATATGTTCAAGCT
>PFWI01000094.1 GCA_002791075.1 bacterium (Candidatus Ratteibacteria) CG_4_9_14_3_um_filter_41_21
TCATCGGTAAGAGGTCTAATATTACTTTTTATGCTTTCAATTAAAGTTTTAAAGCCGATGTCATATCCATCGGATGTATCTACAGTTAAGTAGCGGCTTCCTTTTTCGCAATGCAGGAGAACCTGAAAATTTCCTCCGCCTTCTCCGATAAGATGCAGGGAAACTATTTTTCCGCTTTCCAGTGTAGTTGTTACCAAGCAATTCTTGTGATGAAGTTTTGCAGATATTGTTTTGACATCATAGCCGAAACCCTGGAGAAGCATTTCAACGGTATGAATTCCGTAGAAGAATACTCCGCCAAACTCACTTTCAAAATCAAAAGGACCGCCTACCATTCCGGAATGAATTGCTCCCAGTTCCCCTTTGGTCTTTTTAAAGAAATTCTGAAAACTTGAGGTTTTCCACACCGTGGAGGAAGAGGAAAGCCAGGTGTTGGTCTTATGAGACAGTTCAATTATTTCTTTGGCTTCTTCCAAACTACAGCTAAAAGGTTTATCAATGAAGGTTGGGATTTTATTTTCTAAAAAAAGCCGGGCATATTTGCCGTGATATTTCCCATGCCTATTCATAATAATTACCGCATCTATTTTGCCCAGCATATCCTCGGGTTTCTCCGCAAGCAAAGGGACTTTTCCTTCCTTCTGGACTTCTCTGACATGCTCTAAAGTATCCCCTTCCCCGGGATATAATGCCTCTACCACAGCGCCTTTGATATTTTGCTCAAGATTAAATCTCTGACAGGCCTGATTGACATGGGAATTCTCCGTTCCAATCACGCCAAATCTAATTTTTCTATCTTCCATCTTTTTTTCTATCCTCCTTTTGTTAACTTAATTAAAAGTAATTCTAAGCCAAGCCGGGGGGAGAATTTTCCTCCTTTAATCGCCAGTTCAGTTGCCCGCAATTGGTTGAATTTCCTCAAAAGTTCTTGGTCAATTTCTCCCTTTAGTTTGCTCTTTTGTCTTAACCACCAGGCGAGCATCCCCAGAATTCTGGGAAAGTCTCTCTCCTTTAATAAAAGGGGGACCAGTGCCTCAAAAGCCTTGCTTAAGTTCTTTTTCCCCAGCCAAAAAGTAAGGTCAAAAGGATTTGTCTCCCCGGCAATTTGATTAATGTCTCCTTTTTTTAACCTGATGAGGTTAGCGGAAGGAAAAGATTCGTTTATTTTTCCTTTTATAAAAAGAAAAAGAGAAGTAAAAGAAGCTGGTTCGCTAAGATAAGAAAAAACTTTCTTTCTTTCCGAGATTTTTATTTTCTCTACATCCTCAACAACTATTAGTCTTTTTGCCGAGGAAAAAGGCAGGGTTTTTGCAAGGTTTAAGATGGTGGAGGTCGTGGTATTCGTTCCCGAAAAATTATGATAGTTAAAGGCGTTTTCTTTAGTAGATAAAGCGTTTTTTACCCTTTTTAGAGCTTCCTTTATTAAAAAGTCATCGGTAGCCTGGATAATATAGAAAGGTTCAAGCTCTCCTTTCGCTATTGCGTTTAATAATTGGGAATAGGTCATTGCCAGAATTCTACGACCTTTTCTACCACCTTTTTGGCCAAATCTTCGGTAGCATCGGTTAAGGCTTCTTCTTCGGTCTTGCTGTATTTGCCGGTGATAAAATAGGTTGTTGTTCCGGTAAGGCTGGAAGTATCCCAGAGGATTTTCTCACTTCTTAAATCCTTAAGAATGAACCTTAATCTTACATAGAGCCTATATTCGATTGATTCATCAGGGTCATCTGAACTGAAAGCGATGGTGGTGCGTTCGTAATCAGTAATTCTACCTGAAAGAAGCAAATCACTGTTAATTTCTTTCTCCACTTTCAAGGAACCATCCTGAAGGAATTCTCTGATGATTTGGTTGGTGATTGCAACTTCAATACCCGGCTGATAAGTTTCATTTTTTAGAATCGGGACGGCTATTGAAGAAATATCCGGCGGCAGGTGATAGGCAATGCGATATCCGCAGGAAGAGAGTAATAACAAAAAGGTAAGAAAAAAGAGTTTCTTAAATATATCCATAAAAATTTCCTTTTTTGGACGCAGATTTACGCAGATTAGAAATACAGAAATAAGCATTAAGAATTCAGAATTAAGTTACTTATTCCTTACTACTTATTCCTTATTGCTTAATCCTGTTATTATCCTGATGTTATCCGCGTCCAATTAATTTATTTCAGTTTCTTGAGTTTTTCTTCGGCGGTTTTTGAAGCTGATGTTTCCGGATATAATCTGATAATTTTCTCGTAATAGATAGTAGCGGCTTTGCTTTCCCGCTTCCTTTCATAAAAGAGGCCAATTTGATAAAGTTTCTCGGCCTCTTTCTGGCGGGCATTTTCCATCAGGGCATTTATTTGCTCTTCTTTTTTGCTTTCTGAAAACGTGCTTTTGAATTCTTTACATTTCTCTATTGTTTCGGAAAGATGACTCTGGTCTTTAGTAATTCTTTGATTCTTCTTGGTAGAGAAAACAATGAGTTGATAAGAGGCTTCCTCCGCCCATTTAGTTTTGGGATAGTTATCCGCAACTTTTTCAAAAGCCTCCTTTGCTTTTTCCTCGTCGTTTTCCCGGAGATAAGATAAACCAATTTTATATTGGCTTTCAGCGGCGTATTTACTGAATGGTTCATTTTCTACAATCTTCTCAAACAGTTCTGCTGTTTTCCGTGAACCGGTGATAGGAATTTTAGCAAACCTTTTTCTTCTTCCGTTAAAGAGAGAATTAGCAATCTCAAATTCTTTGGCTACAATTTCGTTGATGAGAGATGTTTTGGGGTAATTCTCAATCGTTTTTTGGAAGGCCCAGAATGCTTTTAAGTCGTCTCCTTTTTTAAAATAGAGTTCCCCAATGCGGTATTGGGACATCACGGCATAGGAACTAGTCGGGTAATATTCAATTAATTGTTCGTGTTTTTTAATGGCTTTGTTCAAATCGTCACTTTTAACAAAACTTTCCGCCCAATCAAATTGTTCCTTGGGAGTGTCCTTAACGCTGTATTTAGGATTAATCCAGCGATTTGTCTTTGGTGTCCAGATCCAGTAAGCGAAAAGATTTCCCGAAAAAGTGATAATGCATATCAAAACTATTAAAAAAAATTTAAAATGTCTCATCGTTATTGTAATTTATGGTTATGGTAACATATCCTTAAAATTCTTACAATGGCTAAGAGTTGCTCTTTAGCCAGTTGATTGTCTGCCTCATCCCTTTCTCAAAATCTACCGCAGGGGAGTAACCTAAAAATTTTTTAGATTGAGATATGTCTGCCCATGAATTTTTGATATCTCCCGGCCTTGGTTTGACGTAGATAGGTTTTATCTTTTGGTGGAGAATTTTACTCAAGGAAAGCAGAACCTCGTTAACGCTTTTTACTTTTCCTGAGGCAATATTAAAGACCTTCCCGACGGCCTCTTCCGGAGCCTCTGAAGCCAAAATAGTAGCCCTTACGGTATTTTCCACATAGGTAAAGTCTCTCTCTTGCTCTCCGTTGCCGTAGACAATGGGACTTTGATTTTTCAGGGCTGAGGTAATAAATTTAGGGATAGCGGCAGCGTATTCTCCCTGGGGATTTTGTCTTTCCCCGAAAACATTGAAGTATCGTAAAATAATAGTCTTTAGATGGTAAACACTAAAAAAGAACTGGCAATAATATTCTGCGGCTAATTTAGAAACCCCATAGGGACTGATTGGAGCAGGAGGCATATTTTCTACTTTCGGCAATTTAACATTTTCTCCATAAATTGAGGAGGAGGAGGAATAAATGAATCTCTTTATTCGGTTTTCTTTGGCGGCGATGAGAAGATTTAACGTCCCTTTGATATTTACCTCATTGGTTGGCAAAGGGTCTTTTAAGGAGCGGCTAACCGAGGGAATTGCGGCTAAATGGAAAATATAATCAATTCCCCGGCAGGCTTCCTGGACTGTTTTTAGATTGCGGATGTCTGCTTCAATCAACTCTACATCTAATCCCTTAATATTTTCCCTTTTGCCGGTGGAAAGGTCATCAATAATTTTTACCCGACCTCTTTTTGCCAATTTTTCTACCAGGTGAGACCCGATAAAGCCCGCTCCTCCGGTAACCAAATAATTTGTCATTAGATGGAAGTATAGCATAAAAAAATAACCTTTGACAACGTAGCAATGATATGGTAATATGAACAATATGTAAATTGTAAAATATTCATATGATTACACAGATTAAAAAGATAGATTACACAGATAAGATACACCCCCACCTACTTCCTCCCCCCACTGCTTCGTTTCGCGAAGCAAAACGGTGGGGGAGGATTGAGGAGAGGGGGAATCAGTGTAATCTCCGTTAGAAATCTGTGTAATCTGTGGTTAAAAAAGGAGGAGACGATATGGGTGGTTTAGGAATTTTTTTGGTGGTAGTGGTGGTTATTATTCTGAGCAATGCGGTCAGGATTGTAACTGAGTATGAAAGAGGAGTAATCTTTAGGTTGGGTCGCCTCATTGGGGCAAAAGGACCGGGGCTTTTCTTTCTTATTCCCATGGTTGACCGGATGGTAAAAGTAAGTTTGAGAACGGTTACTTTTGATGTGCAACCCCAGGAGATAATGACTAAGGACAATGTGCCGGCAAAGGTTAATGCGGTAGTCTATTTTAGGGTTCTTGACCCTTGTAAGGCAATAGTGGAGGTAGAGAATTATCAATTAGCGACAATGCAGATTGCTCAAACCACCTTACGGGGAGTTCTTGGTCAATCGGAACTTGACGATTTGCTTTCGGAAAGGGAAAAAATTAACCAGAAATTGCAGCAGATTATTGATGAGCAGACTGACCCCTGGGGGATTAAGGTGAGCGTAGTAGAGGTAAAGGAGGTAGAACTTCCCGAGACAATGAAGAGAGCAATGGCAAGGCAGGCTGAGGTAGAGAGAGAAAGAAGAGCAAAGGTTATTAATGCTGAGGGTGAATATCAGGCATCCGAGAAAATTGCTGCTGCGGCCAAAATTCTCTCCCAATTCCCGGAGGCGATGCAATTGAGATATCTGCAAACCGCCAACGATATTGCCGCGGAGAAGAATTCTACAATTCTTTTTCCTATTCCCATTGACCTTTTGGGGGTGATAAAAAAATTGTCCAAACCTGAGGAAAAACCCAGGGAAAAATAATAATATTGGACGCGGATAACATCAGGATAAAATAGGATTAAATAAATTAATTATGAATTAAAGATCTATTTCTGTCTTTATCTGCGTTAATCTGCGGAAATCTGCGTCCTATTATTTTTTATGTTCAAGAAAGTCTGCATTGTTGGGCCGGGGTTGATTGGTGGTTCTCTTGCTCTGGCCTTGAAGAAAGCGGGAATGGCGGAGACCATTGCAGGAATTGGACACCGAAGTATCTCTCTTGAAAGAGCGTTAAAATTAGGGGCAATCGATAAAGGTTTTCTTGAATTTAGAAAGGGGATAAGCCGAGCAGATCTGGTTGTTTTGGCCACCCCGGTAGCGACAATTTTGAAATATCTTGAGAAAAATTTTTCTTCTTTAGAAAAAGGTGCGCTCATTACTGATACCGGCAGCACTAAATCCGAAATTGTAAAAAAAGCAGAATTTCTTCTGCCCTCTTCGGTTTATTTTGTTGGCGGACATCCTATTGCCGGTTCAGAGAAGAAAGGGGTAGAGGCGGCAACCCCCGGTCTTTTTAAGGGTAAAACAGTTGTTTTAACGAAGACAAAAAAAACCAACAGAAAAGCATTGCAGATGGTAAAAGAACTCTGGCAAAGTGTTGGGGCAAAAACTAAAGTTCTTTCTCCTGCCGGCCACGACCGAATCATTGCTTATCTTAGCCATCTTCCTCATTTGGCTGCCGTTGCCCTCGTAAAAGCAATAAAAGAATCATCGGAAAGAAAAAATTTTTCTTTTGCCGGATCTGGTTTTAAAGATACTACCAGAATTGCGTCCGGCAGCCCGCAATTATGGTGCGATATTTTCAGTACCAACAGCAATGAAGTTCTTTCCGCTCTGGATGATTTTAAAAAATCCTTAAACACTATTGAGAAGTTAATTGAGAAAAAAGATTGGAAAGAACTGAAAAATCAATTACAAAAAGTAAAGCATTTTCGCGATCGTTTGTAATTCTTTTTTGGACGCATCCGCCAAAGTTCTCTGGCGGAAGGATAAAAACACGCTACCACGAGAGCACGAAATAAAGAAGACGCGAAAATGACAACCACAGATTAAAAAGATTCTCACCACAGAGTCACAAAGCCACAGAGAGGCACAGAGAAAAAACTAAAATAGCAACCACGATATTACCTCTAATTACGCAAATTAAAAAAACAATATTCACCACAGAGTCACAGAGACACAGAGTTCACCAAGAATTATAAATAAATTTTTTCTTGGAGTGCTTTGAGTCTTGGTGCCTTTGTGGTAAAATTTTATTTGTGGTTAGAGTGGTGATAGTTTTTCGTGCTTTCAGATTTTCGTGTCTTCGTGGTTAATATTATATTTATCTGTGTTAATCTGCATCCGATATTTTGTGAAATTTTGTGTTTCATGATTTCATATGAAGGCAGTGGCTCTTTTGTCTGGAGGGCTTGATAGTGTCCTGGCGTTGGAACTTGTTCTTTCTCAAAAGATAGAGGTGAAGGGGGTGAACTTTGTTACTCCTTTTCTGCAAAAAAATCAAGAGTTTGTGCTAAGACAAGCAGAAGAACTCGGGATTGCTCTGGTAACGATTAAATTAGGAGAAGATTATCTGGAGCTTGTTCGGAATCCAAAGCACCATTATGGCAGGTATCTTAATCCTTGCATTGATTGCCGGATTTTGATGTTTGGAAAAGCGAAAGATTTATTTGAAGAAGAGAAGTCTTTCCTTGTTACCGGAGAGGTTTTGGGACAAAGACCCAGTTCGCAATATAAAAGTGCTTTTTTGGAGATTGAAAAGGAAGCGGGTCTTTTTGGTAGAGTTTTGCGTCCTCTCTCGGCAAAACTTCTTCCTCTGACCATTCCCGAGAAAGAAGGTTTGGTTAATCGGGAGGAATTATTGGCGATTGAAGGCCGGAGCAGAAAACAACAATTAAAATTAGCGAAAGAATTTGGCATAACTAATTATCTTTCTCCGGCCGGGGGATGCTTACTTACAGAAAAGGAATTTTCTGTAAGGCTTGGTGACCTTTTTGTGCACAAAAAAAAGATAAAAATTTCGGAGATGGAACTTCTCAAACTTGGTCGTCATTTTCGCCTTTCTCCGGAAATCAAACTTATTGTTGGCAGGAACGAGAAAGAAAATAAATCCCTGGCTTCTTTGGCCGGGGAAGAGAGCTTTTTTTTGGAAGCAGAAGGCGTGCCAGGACCTCTTGCTCTTTTAGAAAAGGGAGATAAAAAATTTGTCTCTTTGGCAGCAGGAATTGTCGCCGCTCACAGTGATGCGAGGGATTTTTCTTCTGTCCCGGTAAACTACTGGAATAGTTTAGAGAAGAGTAGCATTGTCGTGAAACCATTAAAGGATATTGAAAAATTGAGGGTTCTAAGAATTGGTAGCCGATTATGAAGACGATTGCCGAAATTAATGAAAAGATTAAAAAGGGGAAAGCAGTAGTAACCACTGCCGAAGAGATTATTGATCTGGTAAAGAAAAAGGGAATAAAGAAGACAGCCAGTGAAGTTGATGTAGTTACCACAGCCACTTTTGCTCCAATGTGTTCATCCGGAGCTTACTTTAATATTGGCCAACCCAAACCCAAGATTAAACTGGGAGGAGGGAAACTTCATCTTAATGATATTCCCTGTTATCCTGGTTTTGCCGCAGGAGATTTCTTTCTTGGCGCCACTGCTCTTGCCGATGATAACCCCAAAAATAGACCACATCCGGGAGAATTTCGCTATGGAGGAGGACATCTTATTGAAGACTTAGTCTCGGGTAAAGATGTGAAATTAGAAGCTTATAGTTATGGCACGGACTGTTATCCGAGAAAAAGTCTTTCCGCCTTGGTGAATATTAAAGATTTTAACGAGGCCATCCTCTTTAATCCACGCAATTGCTATCAGAACTATAATGTAGCGGTGAATTTTTCTAAAAAAACAATCTATACCTATATGGGGGTGTTAAAGCCAAATCTTGGCAATGCCCATTATTGTAGTAGCGGCCAACTCTCTCCGCTTCTTAATGACCCTTATTATCAGACCATTGGCATTGGCACGAGAATTTTTTTAGGGGGTGGGATTGGTTATGTTGCCTGGTACGGAACCCAGCATAATCCTAAGGTAAGCAGGACGAAAGGAGGTATTCCGATTGGTCCTGCGGGAACTTTAACTCTCATTGGAGATTTGAAGGGGATGAAGCAGGAATGGCTCCGCGGAGCATCTTTCCTTGGCTATGGAGCAACCTTGATTGTAGGCATTGGCATTCCTATTCCTCTACTTAATGAGGAGATTTGCCGTGGTACTGCGGTAAAGGATGAAGATATCTACACAGAAATAGTAGATTACAGCGGATCTTATTTTAAAAAGAGTAAAAAGAATAATTTAGGAAAAGTAAATTATAAAGAATTAAGAAGCGGGAAAATTAAGATTTGCAGAAAAGAGGTTCCCACGGCTTCTCTTTCCAGTTACAGCAAAGCAAAGGACATTGCTGAAATTCTAAAAGGATGGATAAAACAAGGCTCTTTTTTTCTTACTGAACCGGTAGAGAAACTTCCCTCGGTTGATTCTGAAGTTGAATTTAAACCGCTAAAAATAAGATAAG
>PFWI01000123.1 GCA_002791075.1 bacterium (Candidatus Ratteibacteria) CG_4_9_14_3_um_filter_41_21
ACTTTTAATTCATCTGCTACATCTTGCAGTGAACGTTCCCCATACCTACCCTTAAATTTCATTTTTCCTTATGGCTGATAGAAGGAGGTTTATGCAGATAAAATTTCTTTTCCTCTTTCTTATATTCACAATGGAATCCTATCGTCTCGCTTGCTCGTTCCATTGCGGGGGCAACAACCTCTTTTACATATCGGTTGAAGTATCTTTTCTCCATTCTTTTATATTTTTCTTCCAATCCTAACAACCTTAAAACAGTTTCTAAATTTTGCTCTAACTCTTTTTTGTGCCCCGCCAGTTTCAATAAATATAGCGCTAAGATTTTTGCGTGGCCCCTTAATCTAATTATGTTTAGCAGAGAGTTTTTCCTTAAGTATTTAACATAACCTTTTTCTATGCTATCTGCTATATCTTTACTTAACCTTACTCTTAACGTTTTTTGTTCGCCCTCTCCAACACTTTCTAGAAAGTGAAAATTATACTTTATAACCCTTTCCCCTTTAATTGTATCCCACCAGAAATTAGTAGAAATATTATTACTCTGTAGTCTATTCAGGGAATCTCTTAAGCGTTGGTAATCCCTCCCTCCTGTAATATCTCTCTGGATATCTTTGTCCTCTCCAAAAAGCCTTAATATCTGATAAGGAGTAGTTTCAAAAGTATATTTATTATGTTTTGTTTTACTATGTTTCAAAAATAAAAAACAACCTAGCAATACACTTAAATCTTCTCCCTGGATTAATCCTTTATCGTTAGGCAACTTGCTTTTACCTGCCTCTATGTATCTACCATTCCATAAATCTCTTCTACACCAACCTTTTTCCCTCTCTGCTAAAGTGGTATTAAATATTAGAGATAACTCCATGCTGTGCATTTCGGTTGGGACAGGATAGTTTCTTTTTTTCTCCGATCTTACCAATTGTTTCTTTTGTCGGTCCTTTTCTCTCTGGAGTTCTCTACCTACCTCTGTTCGGCCTAATATTTTTTTAATTGTTTCTGGTTTGCCCATTTTTATTTTTGGGTAGTATATCATAATGTGAGGTATTTGTCAAATTTTATTTTTTTAATCTCATTATAGAATTTATCACACCTTCCGGGCAGGATTAAAAAGAAAAGACTAC
>PFWI01000185.1:0-2000 GCA_002791075.1 bacterium (Candidatus Ratteibacteria) CG_4_9_14_3_um_filter_41_21
GGCCCGCCTCACATCTCGGCGGGCATGCCTAGCTCGTTGCTCCTTATTCGTCGCAACAGTCATCCTTGTCTTTGTTTATGTTTTGCGCGATTACGGGGAGAAGTACAAATCACCCGCACCACTCCTTTTCTTTTAATAATTTTACACTGAGGACAAATTTTTCTCACTGACGACCTTACCTTCATCTACAATCTCCGAATAATTCTTCCCCGAGATAGATCATAAGGAGAAAGTTCCAGCCTTACTTTATCTCCAGGATAAATTTTAATATAATAAAGTCGCATTTTTCCACTAACATGAGCCAAAATTTTATGACCATTCTCCAATTCTACCCAGAAAAATGCGTTCCGCAATGCTTCAGTGATCACTCCATCTACCGTTATTGCTCCTTTTTTAACCATGGTTAGCAACAAGTAAGAATTTCTGGTCCGTTCTCGCTAATCAAAACGGTATCTTCAAAATGTGCTGAAAGTTTACCATCCTTGGTCACAGTTGTCCAGCCATCCTCCAAAATCCTAACCCCGCTCCCCCCTATATTCACCATTGGTTCTATCGCGAAAATCATTCCTGCTTTTAAAAGAGGGCCTTCACCAGGAGGACCAAAATTGGGAATCTCCGGTTCTTCATGTAATTCTCTGCCCACTCCATGACCAACGAATTCATGCACTACCGAATAGCCATTTTTCTTCACATAATTCTCAATAGCATTAGAGATATCGGAAAGATGATTCTCAACTACAGCTCTGCTTATTCCTACTTTCAAAGATTCCTTCGCTACTTCTAAAAATTTAGCAACTTGGGGGGAGATTTCACCTACGGCAAAGGTACGAGTAACATCAGCATAATAATGGTCAAGACATACGCCAACATCAACCCCAACAACATCACCTTCTTTAAGCCTATAGGAAGAAGGAATCCCATGAACCACTACCTGGTTAACCGAAGTACAAAGAGTTGCGGGATAATTCCGATATCCTTTAAAAGCAGATTTTGCCCCTTTTCGCTTAATAAAATCAAAAGCTATTCTATCTAACTCCAGGGTTGTTATTCCCGGCCGAATCTTCTTTTCTAAGAGACCGAGGAGTTCGACCAATATTCGCGAGGAACTTTTTACCTTTTTTATTTCCTCTCTATCTTTTATGGGAATCACTCTTATTTTTTTTAATTAAATTGATTATCTCCGGCAAAGGGAGCGAGGCATCTACAGTTTTTAAAATATTTTTTTTTTGGTAATAATCAAAGATTGGCCGTGTTTTTAAATGAAAAAGAGTTAACCTATTTCTTATCACTTCCTCTTTATCGTCATCTCTCTGATAAAGAGAACCTCCGCATCTATCACAAACCCCTTCCTTCTTGGGAGGAATATTAATCAAGTGGTAAATTCTCCCGCAATCCCTGCAAATACGCCTGTTAGAGAGCCGATTAATAAGAAAATCATCCTCAGCATCCAAATAAACAACCTGATAGGGGTTATTAACAACGGTATCTAATATTTTTGTTTGGTTAATTGTCCGGGGGACTCCATCAAGAATAAATCCTCCTTCTAATCTCAAAATTTCTTCTTTGATCATCCTTATTATTATTTTATCAGGAACTAAAGCGCCGCTTTTCATAAATGATTCCGCTCTTCTCCCTAATTCTGTTCCTTTTTTCACATTTTCCCGCAGAATATCGCCGGTGGAAATCAAGGGAATATTTAAGTCCTTGCTCAAAAGTGTCCCCACAGTCCCCTTCCCCGCTCCCGGCGGCCCAAAAAGAATAATAATCATTTATAGCTACAGATTAACACAGAAAAAATATAACCACGAATTAACACGAATAAAAACTTACCACGAAATCACGAAATAAAGAAGACACGAAGAAAAAATAAAAATCATTATTATTTTTGTTCATTCTTCTATTCTCTTCGTAATAGGTTAGTTTCTCTAAAACTATTACTGATTACAGAGATTAAACTTCTTGATTACGGTGATTAAAGATAAAAATCACTGTAATCTCCT
>PFWI01000185.1:2031-15553 GCA_002791075.1 bacterium (Candidatus Ratteibacteria) CG_4_9_14_3_um_filter_41_21
TGATTACGGTGATTAAAGATAAAAATCACTGTAATCTCCTTTATAATCACTGTAATCATATGGTATTTCAGGATAACTTAACTCTTACTTCTCTTCTTCTCTAACTTTTGCTCTCTTTTCTGAATAGACAATTACAAGAAGACAATGGTAGTTGCAAAACTAAACATAAGAGTTTGGAGTCTTTCCGTAGCGTGCCTTTGAATCTGCGAGCGGGCACGGTCGAGAGCACTTATTTCGGAAGCCCTCACTACCCCCCCTGGAATAAGTGCTCTCGGAGCGAGCAGATTCATAGAGTGTAGTCAATCTCGCTGGGATTGACTAACGTGCCGCAAGGGAAGAGCTCCGAACTCTTGCACAAAACTGACCATTGGCTTTCTTACTTGTAAAAGAGCAAAAGTTATCATCTTATTTTCATCTTCTTCATAAAACCTTGATAATGGCGCATTAGCAAATGAGATTCAATTTGGCGCATTGTCTCAATAATTACGGCAACGATAATGAGCAAACCAATTCCTCCAAAAAGACTGGCTACTAAATACGGAACTTTTAACCAATTCATAATAAGGTAAGGAAAAATAGCAATGGCAACCAAAAAAAGAGAACCGGGTAAAGTCAACCTGGTCAAAATCTTTTCCAGAAAGTTTGCGGTAGGTTTTCCCGGTCTCACCCCAGCAATAAATCCTCCGTACTTGCGTAAATCATCAGCAACATTATCAGGATTAAAACTAATGGCAGAATAGAAATAGCAGAAGAAAACGGTTAGCCCGGCATAAAGAAGAGTGTAAAGAAAAGCGCCCGGAGACAACCAATCAGAAAATCTCTTAACCAGATCGTTATTAACGAATCTAAGCATTGTTGCCGGAAGCATCAGGATAGAGACCGCAAAAATTAAAGGAATAACTCCGCCTTGATTAATCTTAATGGGAAGATAAGTAGATTGGCCTCCGTATACCTTCCGGCCAACAATCCGCTTAGGATATTGCACGGAAATTCGCCTCTCTCCTTCAGTAAGTAAAATGGTAGCCGCCACAACCAAAGCAATTAAAATCATCATTAAAAAAATTGTAGGACCGGCTAACTGTCCTGAACGATAAAGCATGGCAATTTGCTTGGCGGCTGACGGATAACGGGAAAGAATCCCGACCGTAATAATTAAAGAAATGCCATTGCCAATGCCCTTCTCGGTAATCTGCTCTCCTAACCACATTAAAAAGATCGTGCCTGCAGTAAGGGTGATTACCGTCAGTATCCTGAAGAACCAACCTGGTTGAGAAACCATCACTACATTATCAAAGTTATTAGGATTCTCCAGCCAAAAAGCGATGGCCGTGGCTTGAATGATACAAAGTAACACCGTGCCCCGCCTGGTTAACTGAGTAAGTTTTCTTCTCCCCTCAGGCCCTTCTTTTCTCAAATTTTCAAAATAAGGAACTACCGCCGCCAAAAGTTCTAAAATAATAGAAACAGAAATATAGGGCATAATTCCTAAAGCCAAAATGGTAAGACTGCTCAAAGCCCCCCCGGTGAAAAGATCGGCAATTCCAAAGAGCGTTCCCTGGATTCTCCTGAAAAATTGAGCCAGGGCAATACCATCAATTCCCGGAGTAGGAATATAGCAACCCAGCCGATAAACCGCTAACAGCACCAAAGTAATTAAAATTTTTTTTCGCAGATCTGGAATTTTAAAACTATCACGAAACGGGGTTAACATTTTTATTTAATGGGACGCAGATAACATCAGGATAAAACAGGATTCTGATGAAGTCATTGCGAGTGAAACGAAGCAATCTCATAAGATTGCCATGTCGTCCGCCACTGAATCTTTGGCGGACTCCTCGCAATGACCCTTCGAGTCAATTATTGATATTTATCTGCGTGTATCTGCGGAAATTCCGCTACTGGACTATCATCTCTCTTCAGTAGGAATATGCGGGAAGATTAACTTCCCTGAAATTACTGACAGCAACTCTGTGTCCTAATGATTTAAGATGTTGTTTCTGTCTTCCCGCCTATTTTGCTAATTACCTCAATTGCTTTTTTGCTAAATTTGTCTGCTTTTATAGTAAGTTTTTTTTTCAGGTCTCCCCGGGCAAGAACTTTTACTAAATTTTTCTTTTTAACCAGTTCGGCTTTTCTCATCTTGGTTTTATCAACAGTTTCTCCGTCATCAAATCTATTTAATTGTTCAAGATTAACTATTTCATATTCTCTTTTTTTTCTCTTAATCGGTTTAAATCCTCGTTTGGGAATTTTTCTGATTGAGGGGGTTTGTCCTCCCTCAAAACTTCTTGAAAAAGCAACACCAGTCCTGGACTTTTGTCCTTTATGCCCCCGGGTTGCAGTTTTGCCATGGCCAGAACCAGGACCACGGCCAATCCGTTTCCGACGATGATGTGAACCAGAACTCGGTTTCAATTCATTTAATTTCATTCTCTATCTTCAGACAAATGGGAAAGCCCAAGAAGAGTTGCCTTCACGACATTGAGCGGATTATGAGAACCAAATAACTTGGTTACAACATCAGAAACTCCCACCGCTTCCATTACTGCTCTTACCGATTTAGCCGCAACCAGCCCCCTGCCTTTTCGCGCTGGCTTCAAAAGAATCCTGGAAGCACCAAACTTAGAGGTAAAAGAAAAAGGAATGCTTGGACCTTCTAATGATATCTTGATTAAAGACTTCATTGCTTTCTTTTCTGCTTTAGCAATCGCAGCGCTTACCTCTCCTGCTTTTTCATGCCCATAACCAACCAGACCTGCTCCGTTGCCTGTCACAACAAGTGCACTGAACCTCATTCGCCGGCCGCCTTTAACAACCTTAGAAATTCTATTAATAGTAACAACTTTACGTATCCATCCCTGATCCATATTAATTTTTTGATGATTCGCCATCAGAAATTTAATCCGCTTTTTTTAGCGCCTTCAATAAACGCTTTTATTCGACCACCGAAGGAATATCCCGACCGATCAAATTTGACTTTTTTAATTCCCAATTGCAGTGCTTTCTTCCCCAGGAGAGAACCTACCCTTTCAGCTCCTTTAACATTACCCCCCATTACAGATTTATCTGAGGAGGTAAAATCAGGGGATAAACTAGAAATACCCGTAATAACTTTTCCCTCTTCGTCATCAACAAAAATTCCATAGATGTGCTTGAGACTTCTAAAAAGAGTAAGTCTCGGTCTCATCCTTGTCCCAAAAATTTTTTGCTTTTTAATCAGACTCTGATGCCTTCTTTTTCTATTATTTTCATCCATTCTTTTTTCTCTCTTGCCTTTAGGGGTTGTTAAACAACCCCTTACGCCGCCGTTGTAGTTGCTGCGGCAGTCTTGCCCACCTTGTGGCGAATATATTCTCCTTGATAGCGAACTCCCTTACCTTTATAAACATCTGGAGGTTGAATTCTCCTGATCGAAGCCGCAAAATTTCCCACCAATTCCTTGTCTATTCCCTTAATAGAGATATTAGGGGCAGAAACCTTCACTTCTAATCCTTTCGGAATTTCAACCTCTTTTGGATGAGAAAATCCTAAGAGAAGGGAAAGTTTTTGCCCTTCCACCTTTGCCCGATAACCCACGCCGATAACCTGCAAAACCTTTTCATAGCCCTCATTCACTCCTTGAATCATATTGGAAATGAGTGTTCTGAAAAGACCCTGGAGTTCTACAACTTTCATCCTTTCATCCTTTCTTCTGGTCAAAAGAAGTTTTCCTTCTGATATTTGTGCCTTTAGAGAAAGGGGAATATGTCTTTCTAATTTGCCTTTTTTGCCTTCAATACTGATAAGTTGATTTTCAATTTTTACCTTCACGCCTTCTAAAATATTTATGGGCCTCTCTCTTTTCTTGGCCATTATTTTTAAATCTATTACAGAAAATCTAAAGAAGGGTAAGAGTTAAGTTATCCTGAAATACCATATGATTACAGTGATTATAAAGGAGATTACAGTGATTTTTATCTTTAATCACCGTAATCAAGAAGTTTAATCTCTGTAATCAGTAATAGTTTTAAAGAAACTAACCTATTACAAAGAAGGAATTGTACTATAATTTATTTTTCTTGTCAATTTTCAAAGAAAGTTCCTTCAACTGCTGGAGGGAAACTCTCGCCGGAGCCCCGGTTAACGGGCAAGAGCCATCGCCGCTCTTGGGGAAGGCAATCACTTCCCTGATAGAGTCTGCGCCGCTCATAAGCATTAAAAGGCGGTCAAGCCCTAAAGCAATTCCTCCGTGAGGAGGCGCGCCGTATTCTAACGCTTCTAAAAGAAAACCAAATTTAGAAAGATAAACTTCTTGAGAAAGGCCAATTAATCCAAAAATCTTTTCCTGAAGTTCCCTTTTATGGATACGAAGGCTCCCTCCTCCAACCTCCTGTCCGTTAAGGATAAGGTCATAGCAGAGCCCTCTTACCTTTAAGGGCTCTTGGTCTAAAAGAGAAAGGTCTTCTTCCATCGGCAAAGTAAATGGATGATGTTGGGGGTCTAATCTATCTTGCTCTTTATTAAACTGAAACAGAGGGAATTGTTCAACCCAAACAAAACTAAAATTTGTTTTTTTCTCATCTCGCAAATCCGGTTTATCAGTACCATACTTAGAAATCGCCTCCTGGTACATGAGGTGAGGAAAGGGAAGAGGAATTTTTAAAGAAAGAATTTCTTCAAAGAGCATCCCAATCATCTCTTCAATAATAGCAAGAATTTCTTCCTGCGTCATAAAAGAACATTCCAGGTCAAGTTGGGTATGTTCAGGTTGCCGGTCGGCACGCAAATCTTCATCCCGAAAGCATCTGGCAATCTGGAAATATTTTTCAAAGCCGGCAACCATCAACAATTGCTTGAAAAGTTGGGGGGATTGAGGAAGAGCATAAAAATCTCCCGGAGAAAGTCTACTGGGAACTAAATAATCGCGTGCCCCCTCCGGAGTGCTTTTGGTAAGGATGGGAGTTTCTATCTCCAAAAATTCTTTTTTACCTAAATAATCCCGGATTAATTTGACCAGTCGATGGCGCATTATGAGCCGCTTCTGCATTATTGGCCGTCTCAGATCAAGGTAACGATAAGTGAGGCGAATTTCTTCGGCAACTTTCAAATCATGCGAGAGTTCAAATGGCAAATCTTTGCTCTTATTAAGAAGAAAAAGTTTTTCTGCAAATACCTCTATTTCTCCGGTAACTAATTTATTATTAATCGTCCCTTTTGGCCTCTCCTGGACCTTTCCTCCCACCCCGATTAAATCCTCGGAATGCAAAGATTTGGAAGAAGAGAGAAGTTTAGCGTCAAAGAGAACCTGGGTGATGCCGTAGCGGTCTCTTAAATCAATAAAGAGAAGTCCTCCATGGTCCCGCCTGACATTTACCCATCCAATTAAAAATACGTCTTTGCCTAAATCACTCCTGCGCAATTCTCCGCAATTATGCGTCCTTTTCATTTTATTTATTTTAACCACGAATTACGCGAATTTCTCTAATTAAGAATTGATACGAAGTGTCATTGCGATGAGTGAAACGAAGAAGTAATCTCAAGATTGCCACGGCACTTCGTGCCTCGCAATGACCTATTCTTTTTTTATTACTCTTTAATAATTCGTATAATTCGAGAAATTCGTGGTTATATTTCCTTAATCTTTTCTACCAGGTTTTCTCTTTTTATTACCCTCTGGCTGGAATTTTTCATATCCCGTAGAATCACGGTATTTTCCTTAAACTCCCGGGAACCAAGAATAAGCACAAATTTACTGCCTAACCTATCTGCCTGATGAAGTTGATTTCCCAAACTTTTTCTCTCGTAATTAATAATAACAGGAATTTTATTCTTTCTCAATTCAGCGGTCAACTCCATCGCCCTTTTTAAAATTTCTTTTTCTCCGAGATAGGCAAAATAAAAAGAGGGCTCTTTTTCTTTTAGAATATCTAAATTGGCGATAAGTCTTTCCAGCCCAACAGCAAAACCAATCGCCGGTGTTTTCCTCCCCCCTAATTCTTCTACTAAATTATCGTACCTACCACCGGCGGCAATCGCGATATCCTCTCCTGAGTTTGGCAAAAAAAGTTCAAAAACGGTTCTGGTGTAATAGTCCAAACCCCGGACAAGATGCGGATTAAGGGAGTATGAAACTCCTAAAAAATCAAGATATTCTCTCACCTCCTCAAAGTGAGATAAACAGTTCGGACAGAGATGATCAATTATTTTTGGCGCCTCTTGAACATACGATTGACAAATTTTATTCTTACAATCCAGGATTCTCAAGACATTTTTTTCCTTTCTTCTTTCGCAGTCTTTGCATAAACATTTTTCTTTTAAATAATTAAAAAGAATTTTATTATATTTTTCTTTACAGAGCGAACAACCCAACGAATTTAATTGAATTTCAAAATCCTTTAATCCTAACTTTTGGAAGAACTCGCTTAAAAGAAGAATTATTTCGGTATCTATTCCAGGATGCACCGCTCCTAAAAGTTCCACCCCGGTCTGATAAAACTGACGAAATCGGCCTCTTTGGGGACGGTCATAGCGAAACATCGGGCCAAAATAATAGAATCTTGTTTCGGAAGTGTTTCCTTTTTCCAAATATGCCCGGACCACCGAGGCAGTTGCCTCCGGCCTTAAAGTGAGGAGTCGCCCTTTTTTATCTTCAAAAGTATACATCTGCTTTTCAACGATATCAGTCCATTTCCCGATTGAGCGAGAAAACAGTTCTGCAGGTTCCAAAATAGGCGTCCTAATTTCAGAAAAACCATATTCTTGATAGACACTTTTCGCTATCTTCTCAACCCACTGCCATTTAATCAAATCTTCAGGAAAAAGGTCGTAGGTACCCCGCACCCTATTTATCTTCATAGTTTATTCTCAATCCTGTCATTGCGAGGAATCCGCTTTAGTGGGATGACGTGGCAATCCGCGAAGCGTCGCGAGTCCGCCTTGGCGGACGTGGCGATCTCATTGAGATTGCTTCGGGATAAATCCCTCGCAACGACTGCGTCGGATTGCTTCGCCTTCGGCTCGCAACGACTTCGTTCAAAGTGCTTCCCTTTTCTTTATGCATGGTCACACTACGTCGCTTGCATTCTAATATAAAACGTATTATTATAGCATAGACTTCCCGATTATGAAAAGACCAAAAAAATTAATTCGCGATTTTATATATCTTGTAACGCAATTAATTGCTTTTATTACTTCTCTGCTTCCGCCCTGGTTCCTTTATTTTATTTCCAGAATTTTAGGTAATTGCGGTTATCTCTTTTTAGCCCGTTCCCGAAACCGGGTTCTTTCCAACTTAAGGATTGCTCTGGGGAAAGAAAAAAATAAAAGAGAACTTTCTGCAATTGCTAAAGAACAATTTAGCAATATTTATCTTGGCTTTTGCGAAACGGTTAAAGCAACAAATTTATCCCAAGAAAAATTCTCAAAGTCAATCAAGATTGAAGGAAGAGAATACTTGGAAGAAGCATTGGCAAAAGGAAAGGGCATAGTTGGCGTTTGCGCTCATTTCGGAAATTTTCCTTTAATGGTCGCAGGACTTTCCTCTGCCGGCTATCCGGTCAATACAATGGTTAAAAAACAATCTAATCTGGGAATGCAAAAATTCTTGCAGAAATTAAGAAGGAAATTGAAAATCACCTGGATAGAAAAATATCCGCTGGAGAAATCTTTAAAAGAAGCGATGGACTGGCTTAAAAAAGGCGGTCTCTTCTGTATGCTTATGGACCAATATTCAGGAAAAGGGGTCCGGGTGGATTTCTTCGGTTATTCCGTTCAAACTGCTATAGGAGCCGCTACTTTTGCCCGCAGAATGGATGCTCTAGCTCTGCCTATTTTTTGTCTCCGGAACCCCGACGGCACTCATCACATCATTATCAAAGAACCTATAAAATTAGTCAGGACAGATAACGTACGCAAAGATATCGCCGAGAATACCGCCAGCTTTATGAAGATTATTGAATCTTTTATCCGTAAATACCCTGAACAGTGGTTTGGCTGGTTAAACCGCAGATTCCGCTAAACAAAAACAAATTAGCCACGAATACACACGAATAAAAAACTGATAGCACATCTGTCATTGCGAGGGACGAAGTCCCGTGGCAATCCCTTTGAGATTGCTTCAGCTAACGCTTCGCAATGACAACAAGGTGCGTGTCATTGCGAGGGACGAAGTCCCGTGGCAATCCCTTTGAGATTGCTTCAGCTAACGCTTCGCAATGACAACAAGGTGCGTGTCATTGCGAGGGACCTCGTTCGCAATGACTAATTCTATTCGTGTTCATTAGTGTTCATTCGTGGTTACTATTTTAATCTTTCAAGTAACAACTCTGCCACTCTTTTGCCCGAGAGCAGCATCCCCCCAAATATTGGTCCCATACGCGGCGCGCCAAATACAGCGTTAGCCGCCATCCCAGCCACATATAATCCAGGATAAATTTCCTTGCTATTACCAACGATAAATTTTTCCCCCATCTCCGCCCACATTGATTTCTCGCCCAAAAGCTCCCCGGTTTTCGTAAGAAGTTTCCGGCCCATTTTTTTTAAAATTATGTTGGCAACTTCAGCTGAATGTCCGGTGCTATCCACCACAAATTTTGACCTGACGGTAAGAGGGTCGACGTGGAGATTAGCCATTTCTACTGCGGTCCAGTTCAAGACTAATCCGGCAACCCTCTCTTTCCTGATCATTACGTCCTCAACTGAAATGAGATTAAATATTTTGACTCCTTTTTTAACCGCTTTTGAAGAAAGGGTGGAAACGGTTTCTATAGCATCAGCGACATAATAAGCTTTTTTATATTCCTTCAAATTTACTCCAATCTCCTTAAGAATTGGCTTGGCTTCTTCCTGCACCACAATTTTATTAAACATCATTCCCCCGCCCCACATTCCCCCGCCAACGCTTAATTTCCTTTCAAAGATAACAACTTTTTTCTTCTTTTTGGCAAGGTAATAGCCGGTTACCATTCCCGATGGGCCTGCTCCAACAATAGCCACGTCAACCTCCATAAATTTAAGAAAGTCTTGGGTGAATTCTTCGGTTATCGCCTTGGAAATTAAAACATCATCCAATTTCATTTTCTCTCTCCGAATCCCGGTAACAGTTTAGTTTCCATAAAAAGTATATCCCTTGTTCTACCCTCCCGTCAAATTTCCTGTCAATTGCGTTTCGCCATCTTGCTTTTATTCGGCGTAGGTATTATCATACTACTGCTCTGCGACATTAATGCTTTTCTCTGGCGGACGTGGCAATCCCATTTTAAGGTTTAGATCCCCGCTTAATACACGCGGGAATGGCATCCATTATTATGAAACACTGGCAGAAAGAGACAGATTTTATCGTCTATCTTTTTATTCGGCTGGTCACGCTTACCCCTTGCTGTGTATATCGAATATTAACGTGGCCAATAATCCGTCTCGGTTCTTCGGGTTGGGCTGCAAGAAAAATACCGATATTCCGCCGCATTCTCAATAATATTGCAGTCGTCTTTCCGGGAATGAGCTGGTCGGGAAAATTTGCGTTACTTAAGCAAGTGCTCCAAAAAACCGTAGTCGGTTTCTACGAAAGCAGCCGCATGTACCGAAAGAACTGGATAAACCGGGTAGTGGACGCAGAGGGATTAGCCCATCTGGACGAAGCACTGGCAAAAGGTAAAGGCGTTATTGCTTTTTCGGCCCACCTGGGAAGTTTCCCTTTAATTCTGTCTTATCTCAAAATGCACGGTTATCCAATTAGAAATATCGGCCGGGACCCGGAAAACCCGTATCTCGCCCGCTATTTTGAAAAGGTCAGGGGGAAAGCTGGAGTCAAGCACATACCCAAAAATCCCGTCGGTCTTTCAATCCGGGAGTCAATGCGCTGGCTCAAGGCCGGCAATATCCTCTCTTTACCCTCGGACCAGTACAGCCGTCAGGGGATGTCTGTTCCCTTCTTCGGCCAGGCAGTCCGCACGCCCACCGGCCCTGCGGTTTTTGCCAGGCGCCTGGGCTGTGCGGTGGTACCCATCTCCATTGTGCGGAGGGCTAATAAGCATCTTATCCGGGTGGAACTGGCCCTTCCGATGAGCTGGAGCAAGGACCAGAAAAAGGACATTAAAGAAAATACCGCGCTTTGCAACCGGATGATTGAAAGATGGGTGAGGGAGAACCCGGAGGAGTGGTTCGGGTGGTTTACCCGACGATTTCGATAAAGGAAAACAAGTTATAAAACCACGAATTTATCGAATTTTACGAATTAGAGTAATTCGCGTTAATTCGTGGTTAGAAAAAGGAAATTCCTATGCAATTAAATTAGGTTGACAAAAAGTACTTAAATTTAATATAATTTAAAGGTATGAAGATGAAGAGCAATTTTAGAGAGAAAAGGAAATTTCCTCGATTAGATTCCTCTCTTTTGCTTTATTACCAGGTCTATAATAGAGCCGATCTTCCCAAAGATATCTCTCTAACTAGCGATGTTAGTGAAGGTGGATTATGTTTCAGTTGTTCCGAAAATTTTGAATTAGGGACAATATTAGAATTAGAAATTCGCTTACCCACAAGAAACACATCCTTAAAAGCTTTGGGTAAGGTTGTCTGGTCCCGCCAGACTGGGCCATCAAAGTATGACCTGGGAATATCTTTTGTGAAAATTGGGGAAGAAGAGAAAAAAGAAATATTTTCCTATCTTTCCTTATTTAATCGCCAAAAGAAAGACAGTTTCCTTAAAAATTTCCATTCCAAGTCCTGGGAGAGAATAAAGATATCTTTGACCATTGCTTTCCTAATTACTATCTACTTTATAGAAATCAAGGCATTCCCCGGCACCGCTCATTTAATCAGCCAGTTTATTGTTACCGTAATTTTAGTTGGTTTAGGATTAATCTGGTGGCAGGAAAGAGAATCCCATCAGCAATTGGAAAAAACCTCCGAGAAATTAAATGAGGCTGAAAAAGAATTAAGGGAATCCTACTTCAACACCATCAAAACCCTGGCATTAGCTCTGGAATCAAGAGACCCTTACACCAAAGGTCATTCCAGCCGGGTTACTGAATATGCTCTTGCCGTTGCTGAGCAACTGCGTCTTTCCGAAGATGAAAAAGCAGTCATTAAAAATGCCGGTATTCTTCACGATATCGGAAAGATATCAATCAATGATTCTATTTTGCAAAAGCCGGCTAAACTAACCGAAGAAGAATATAAAATTGTAAGAAATCATCCCGATATCGGGGTCTCAATTATCAAACCTCTTTCCTTCCTGAAGAAGGAGCGTAAAATCATTTTAGAACATCACGAAAGAGCTGACGGAAAGGGCTACCACGGAAAACCTTTTGATGAAGTTCCTCTATCTTCCCGAATCCTCACAATAGTGGATAGTTTTGACGCAATGACTTCTGACCGCCCCTATCGGAAAGCCTTTTCGGTACCAGAAGCTTTGAATGAACTGATTAGGAATAAAGGTACTCAATTTGACCCTAAAATAGTAGATATTTTTGTAAAATTTATAAGGAGTAGTGGCAGAGTTTACTCTGCGGAAAAAAAGGAATTATCTTAGGGTAAAAGATCCCTGAGCATCTGAGTAGCTACACAAATAACTGTGTCAGCTCCGGCGTAATAAACAAAGAGTCGTTCATTTCTTATGAAGGCTCCACAGGTGAAAACTACATTGGGAACGTCTCCTTCTCTTTCATGCTCGTAATCAGGTTCAAGAATGGGTTCCCTGGAGCGATAAATTATCTCCTCGGGGTCATCCAAAGATATTAAAGCGAATCCTAACCGGTAAACTCTTTTTTCATCCACCGCATGGTAGATAAGCAACCATCCTGCCAGAGTCTTTATCGGAGGAGCTCCGGCGCCTACTTTTATTTTTTCCCAACTATTCCCGCGCGGCATCATAATGATGTTGGAATTTCTCCAGTGAATAAGGTCGTCAGAGTAAGTAACCCAGATATGCGGAGGTATCCGATGATAGAGCACCCATTTCCCTTTTATTTTCTCGGGAAAAAGCACCACATCCTTATTATTAACCTGGGGGAAAGGATAGATTCTTTTTCCCCACCTCCAACGCTGGGCTAAAAAATCATCGGTTTTAATCATAACCTGGCTAATCTGAGCAATATGCCCGTCAAAGGCGGTATAAAACATGCAATATTCTTTTCCAACTCTCGCTATCCTGGGGTCTTCGCAACCTTTTAATTCAAATTCTCCTTCAGGAGAAAAGATTGGTTCCGGCAATCGTTCGTCTATCCGAAAACCATCAACAGACGAAGCGTATCCAAGGCGAGAGATATCATCCTCTCCTACCGCACGATAGACAATGTGGACCTTACCGTCATCATAAAAAGCAGCGCAGTTAAAAACACACTTAGATTCCCAGGAATGCTCTGGAATTGGCTTAAGGATAGGATTTCCGCTAAATTTCTCAAGCATGGTTTGCCTTTTTCAATGACTGGAATAGTTTGATGTATTCTTCAGCAATTTTTTCCGATGAATTTTCATTTACAAACCTCATTGATTTTGCCTGCAGAGCTTTATATCTTTCTCCGTCTTCCGTCAATTCCACAAGGGTTTTCTTTAAATCCTCCAAATTAGTATATCTGATTAAACTCTCTTTGAAAGGAAAGAAAAAGTCCGATTGCCCCGGAACCAGAATAGGGCAACCGGTGCCAATCGCCTGGAATGTAGTTGCCGAGATAACCCCACCGTATCTACTCTGGAATTTATGCAGGATTACGGCATCAGAAGCAAATAAGTAATCATCAAATTTTTCATGGGATAAAACTTCTTCTCGCCGGACAATCATCCATCGCGGCGGTTCTTCTTCTTCCAGAAATTCATAGGAAGGAGATATCACGATTAAAAGGGTTACTTTTTCTTTCAACTCTTCCGGCAGGTCCCTTAAAAAAGAGTGATATCCTCTCTGGCAGAATTGATAAACTATTTTTTTATCCAGGGGCAAATTAAGTCTCTTCCTTGCCTCCATTTTATCCTTTTCTCTTCTCGGAAAACAGGGGAAATGAATCAATTTGCTATCCGGATAGATGCTCTTTAAGAAAACCTGCCTTTTGCAGAAATAAACTGTCTTATCCCATTCTAACTGATAGAACCAGGCTTCTTTGGGAAGAGCACTTTCATGAACAATATGCACTGTCTTTGCCGTTCTGCGAATAAGAGGAAAAATTTTTGTAAGATTATCCACCGGAAGCATCCGCAAATCTTGAACGATAAAAATATCAAATTCCCTGGTCAATATAGGTGTCGGGTCAAGATACTTCGTTTTCTTTGTCCCGACGCACCTGATTACATAATCCTCATCTTCTCCGGTAAAACCTTCACCATGAAAATCATCTTCTATGTGCGAGAAAATGGTAACCTCGTGTCCCATCTTAATCCACTCTTTTGCTATTGGCTCAGCATAACCTGTCACTCCGCTATCGGTATTCCAGGCCGTCATCATTCCTATCTTCATTTTTTCTCCTTATCAATAAATTAACGTACCTTCGGTGCGAACCTGTAGCGGTGGCATTTGCTGTCAGTATTGCCCAGAAGTTAATCTGCTCGCATATTG